>DATFGS010000057.1:0-11801 GCA_035249225.1 Candidatus Methylomirabilota bacterium
CCAGGCGGAAGTTCGGGTGGGCGGTCGGCAGCACCTGGTGGGCCCGGATCCCTTCGCACCAGACGGCCGCGCCGAGCTGCTCGGCGAGCGCGGTCACCTCGGCCGCCGCGCTCGCCGCCTCGTCTCCCACCACGATCACCGGGCGGCGCGCGCCTCGCAGCAGCTCGGTCGCCGCCCGGATGCCGGCCGGATCGGGCGCGGGCGCGCGGAAGAGCCGGCCCGGGGCGAACGGCGCCAGCTCGGTCTCCTGCTCGAGCACGTCGATCGGCAGCGCGACGAACACCGGCCCTGCGGGCGGGTCGGTGGCGATCTTCAGCGCGCGGTGCACGATCAGGGCGAACTCGTCGGCGCGCTCCACCTGGACGCTCCACTTGGTGAGCGGCGCGGCCATCGCCACCAGATCGTGGCCGAGCACCGGCCCGCGCAGCCGCAGGCGCGTGTCCTGCTGCCCGGCGGTCACGAGCAGCGGCGCGCGGGCCTTGAAGGCGTTGTAGAGCATGCCGAGCGCGTTGCCGAGGCCCGGGGCCACGTGGACGTTGACCACCGCGGGCTTGCCGCTCGTCTGTGCGTAGTAGCTGGCGGCGCCCAGGGCCACGCCCTCGTGCAGCGCCACGATGTAGCTGAGCTGCGGGTAATCGAGCAGCGCGTCGAGGAGGGGGCTCTCGGTGGTGCCGGGGTTGCCGAAGATGTACTCCACCCCGTGACCGATCAGGCTCTCCATGAAGACCTGCTTGCCGCGCATCGCTCAGCTCGTGCCCATCTGGGTGCCGCCGTCGATGTTGAGGTTGGTGCCGTACATGAAGCTTGCCGCGTGGCTCGAGGCCAGGAACAGCACGCCGTTGGCGATCTCCTCGGGCCGGGCCATCCAGCCGAGCGGGATGCTGCCCACCACGCGCGCCCGCTGCTCGGCGGTGAGGGGAGCGTGCATCGGCGAGTCGATCGGCCCCGGGTTGACGCAGTTGACGCTGACGCCGGTGCCGAGCAGGTCGCGCGCGATGTTGCGCGTGAGCGCGACCACCGCGCCCTTCGAGGCGGTATAGGCCGCGGTGGCGACGCGCCCGCCGCCGCGCGTCACGCTGTCGGAGCCGATCGTGATGATCCGTCCGCGCTTCAGCGGGATCATCCGCTTGACCGCTTCCTGGATGCAGAAGAACGTGCCCTTCGTGTTGATGGCCATCACGCGGTCCCACTCGTCCTCGGTCATCGCGGCGAGGGGGGCCGAGCTGATGATGCCGGCGCACGTGACCAGGATCTCGACCGGTCCGAACGCCTCGTCGCAGAGCGCGAAGAGCGCGGTGATCTCCTCGCGCCGCGTGACGTCGGTGCGCCGCCAGCGGACGCGCTCACCAAGCTCGGCGGCGGTGCGTTCGAGCCCGGCCTTGTCGACGTCGCCCAGCACGACGCGCGCGCCCTCGCGCACCAGGCCGCGGGCCACCGCCTGGCCGAGACCGCTCGCGCCCCCGGTCACCACGGCGACCTTGCCGTCCAGCCGGAGGAACTCGCTCATCGCCCTACTCGTAGCTGCGCAGGATGCGGCCGGGCATGGCGCCGCTGTGCTTGCCCTCGTCGTAGAGCTGGGTGCCCGCCACGAAGACGGCCTTGATGCCCTCGGACTCGGAGATCAGGCGCCGGCCGTTGCACGGCAGGTCGTTCACGTAGCGGGGCGCCTTGGCGGAGACCGTCGCCGGGTCGAACAGCACCAGGTCGGCGACCTTGCCCTCCTCCAGCACGCCGCGGTTGGGAATGCCGAACACGGTGGCCGGCACCTGGGTGAGCTTGTGCACCGCCTTCTCGAGGCTCAGCACGCCGGTCCGGCGCACCCAGAGGTCCAGCAGCGCGGTGGCGTAGCCCACGTCGCAGATGACGTCGACGTGCGCGCCGCCGTCGGAGAGCCCGACCAGGCAGCGATCGTCGGCGATCAGCCGCTCGACGCCCGCCGGATCGAAGTTGAACGTGGAGGACTGGAAGCGGGTGGCCAGGTCGTCGGCCAGGCCGAGATCGAAGTAGGCGTCGACCGGACGCTTGCCCTGGCTCGCCGCGATCTCCTCGAGGGTGCGCCCCACGTTGGTGGCCAGCTCGGGCCGGCCCACCTCGAGCACGCGCATCTGCCCCCACATGTGCGCGCGCCGCCGGCTCTCCAGCTCCTGCTGGAAGGCGTCGCGGAACGCGGGGTCCCGGTACATCGCGATCTTCTCGGCCTCGGGCCGGTTGAACGCCTTCTGCCAGGACACGAAGGAGCCGAACATGGTCGGATTCCGGAGATCGCCCTGGCTCATGATCGGCCGCGGGGTGATCTGGGGGATGGCCTGCTTCACGAGATCGCCGAGCTTGGCGAACGTCCGGTCGTGGAAGTCGGGCTGGCCCGGATGGGCGAAGAGGGCCAGCCACGTGACCGGCCGCCCGCTCGCCTGCGTGATCTGGCGGAGGAGCTCGTCGTCCTCGTCACTCACCCGGTACATCCCGCCCGAGTTGAGGATGATCTCGATCGCCCCGCGCCCGACGTCCGCGAGCCCGCGCACCACGCCGACCAGCTCGTCGCGGCTGGCGTTGCGGCAGGCCAGCGGCCGGCCCCGGTAGCCTACGTGGTTGCGCGAGGTGGTGGTGGTGAAGCCGAACGCGCCCGCCTCCATCGCTTCGCGCAGCAGGCGCCGCATGGTGGCGATCTCGGTCTCGGTGGCCGCCCGCTCGAACGAGGCCTCGCCCATCACGTAGTGGCGGAGCGGGGTGAAGGCCACGAGGCCCGCCACGTTGATGCCGAGCCCGCGGCGGTCCACCGCGTCGAGGTACTGGCCGTAGCTCTCCCACTGCCAGTCGATGCCCGCCTTCATGACGTCGTAGGGGATGGCCTCGACGTTGACGAGGTCCTGCATCAGGATCTCTCGCGTCTCGGGCCTCACCGGGGCCACCCCGACGCCGCAGTTGCCCATCACCACGGTGGTCACGCCGTGCCACGGCGAGCAGGTGACGAGCGGGTCCCAGGCGAGCTGGGCGTCGTAGTGGGTGTGGGGATCCACGAAGCCCGGCGCGAGGACGAGGCCGCCGGCGTCGACCATCCGCGCCGCGGTCTGGCCGCTCGTCGGGCCGACGGACCGGATCAGCCCGCCCTCGACCCCCAGATCGCCCATGAAGGCAGGCGCCCCCGTCCCGTCGCAGATCCGCGCGTTCCTGATCAGAAGATCGAGCATGGCGTCTCCCCTTTCGGCGGCCTCACCTGGACCTCGCGGGCTCAAGAATGGCCAGTTCGGGCCTCCCGGTCAAGAGTTCTCCGCGAGGGCAGCGCGGGCGCTTGCGGACCACCTGCGCGGAGGCTATTCTCCCGACGGCGCCACCGAGGGCCTCCCGAATGGAACGTTCCGCGTTCGACTCCAATGCCGACCTCGCGGCCCAGGTCGAGGCGCTCCGGACGTCCCTCCAGGAGGCGCGGGCGAAGAACGTCCAGCTCGAAGCCGCCCTGACCGGCGCCCGCGATCAGCAGGCGGCCACGAGCGAGATCCTGAAGCTCGTCTCGAGCTCGCCGGCCGACGTCGAGCCGGTCTTCGAGGCCATCGCCGAGAGCGCCATGCGGTTGTTCGGAGCCTGGTCGGCGACGGTGTTCCGGTACGAATCCGAGCTCATCAGCCTGGCGGCGGCACGGGGCGGCTTGCCCGGGCGGGGCGATGCCCTCATGGAGGATCTGCAGACCCCACACCGCCCGACGGAGGACTCCCCTCGCGACCGGGCGGTGCTCACTCGCTCGGTGCAGCACGTCGTGGACGTGGACGCCGACCGGCACGTCGGGCCCGGGTATCGGGAGCAGGCCCGGCTGCGGGGCTTCCGGTCGTCCCTGGCGATCCCGATGCTCCGGGGAGAGGCCGTCGTCGGGGCCATCACGATCACCCGGAAACAGGTCGGCGGGTTCACGCCCGCCGAGATCGAGCTGCTCCAGACCTTCGCCGACCAGGCGGTGATCGCGATCGAGAACGCGCGGCTGCTCGGCGAGCTGCAGACCCGGAACGCCGACCTCACCGAGGCCCTGGAGCAGCAGACCGCGACCAGCGAGATCCTGCGGGTCATCAGCCGCTCGCCGACCGATGTGGGCCCCGTCTTCGATGCGGTCGCCGAGAGCGCGGCCCGCCTGTGCGACTCGTTCGATGCGGCCATCTATCGCCGAGACGGCGACCGGCTCGTGTGCGTCAGCCATCACGGACCGATCCCGCTCGAGCGCCCGGTGGGCGAGTTCTTTCTCCCGGTCACTCGCGGAAACGCCGCCGGCCGGGCGGTGCTGGACGGGAGGACGGTGCATCTCGCCGACGCGCAAGTGGAGGCGCAGGAGTTTCCCCTGTCGAGCGAGAACGCTCGACGCATGGGGTTCCGGACGCTCCTCTGCGTCCTGCTGGTACGCGAGGGCGCGCCGATCGGGGTCATCGCGCTCCGGCGCACCGACGCCCGGCTCTTCACGAACCGGCAGATCGCGCTGCTCCAGACCTTCGCGGACCAGGCGGTCATCGCGATCGAGAACGTGCGCCTGTTCACGGAGCTGGACGCGCGCAACCGCGAGCTGCGGGTGGCGCTCGAGCAGCAGACCGCGACCAGCCAGATCCTGCGCGTGATCAGCAGCTCCCCGAACGACCTGCAGCCCGTGCTCGACACGGTGGCGGAGCACGCGGCCCGCCTGTGCCAGGCGCAGGACGCCGTCATCTTTCGCCGCGAGGGCGACCATCTCGAGCAGGCCGCGCACCACGGACCTATCCCCTTCGATTCGACCAGCGTCGTCGCGCTGGTGCGCGGCACCGTCAACGGCCGGGCGGTGCTCGACGCGGCCCCGGTGCACGTGGTAGACCTGCAGGCGGCGGCCGACGAGTTCCCCGAGGGCAGCGTGTTCGCGCGCCGGTACGGCTATCGCACGACGCTCGGCATCCCGATGCTGCGGGAAGGGGCGGCGATCGGGGCGATCAGCGTGCGGCGCGCCGAGGCGCGGCCCTTCGACGACCAGCAGATCGCCCTCGTGAAGACCTTCGCCGATCAGGCGGTGATCGCGATCGAGAACGTGCGCCTGTTCACCGAGCTGCAGGCGAGGAACGCCGCGCTGACCGAGGCGCTCGAGCAGCAGACCGCGACCGGCGAGATCCTCCGGGTCATCTCGAGCTCGCCGACCGACACCCAGCCCGTCTTCGCCGCGATCGCCCGGAACGCGGCGCGCCTCTGCGACGCGATGTTCGGCGCGGTATTCAGCTTCGACGGCACGCGGGTCCACTTCGTGGCGGGACACCGGTTCAACGAGGAGGCCGAGCGGGTGCTGCGGGACGAGTACCCGATCGCGCCTCGCGGGGTCATCCGCGAGGCCCTCCGGAGCCGAGCGGTCGTCAACGTGGCCGACGTGCTGGATGACCCGCGGATCGCGAACGTCGAGCTGGTACGGCGGCTCGGGGCGCGGAGTCAGCTCGTGGTCCCGATGCTGCAGGGCGGGCACGCGATCGGGACGATCGACGTCTACCGCGCGACCCCGGGGCTGTTCCTCGACAGCCAGGTCGCCCTGCTCCAGACCTTCGCGGACCAGGCGGTCATCGCGATCGAGAACGTGCGCCTGTTCACGGAGCTGGACGCGCGCAATCGCGACCTCACCGACGCGCTCGATCGCCAGACCGCCACCGCGGAGATCCTCCGGACCATCAGCCAGGCCCAGGCGGACGTCCAGCCGGTTTTCGAGGCGATCGCCGACAGCAGCATGCGGCTGCTCGGGTCCTGGGCGACCTCGGTGTGGGCCTTCCACCCGGAAGACAATCTCATCCGCCTGACAGTGGCGCGAGGGGGCCTGCCCGGTAGTATCGAGCCATTCATGGAAGAGCGCGAGATACCACACCGCCCGATGGAGGGCTCGCTCTCGGGTCGAACGGTGCTGACCCGGGCCGTGCAGCACATTGTCGACGCGCGGACGGACCTGTCCTGGAGCCCGCAGTTCCGTGAGGAGGCCCGGCGCCGCGGCTTCCGCTCGGCCGTCGCGGTGCCGATGCTAAGTGGCGGCGGCGTCGCAGGGGTCATCGCGGTCACGCGCGAAAAGGAAGGGGGTTTCGCGACGGCCGAGATCGAGCTGCTCCAGACCTTCGCGGATCAGGCCGTGATCGCCGTCGAGAACGCGCGGCTTCTCAACGAGCTCAAGACCAAGAACGCCGACCTCACCGAGGCGCTGGAGCAGCAGACGGCGACCAGCGAGATCTTGCGCGTGATCTCCAGCTCTCCGACCGACGAGCAACCGGTCTTCGAGGCAATCGTGGAGAACGCGCGCCGGCTGTGCGACGCCACGTTCAGCGTCGTGCTTCTGACGGAGGCCGGCCAGCTCCGGCTCGCGGCGGTGCGAGGCGTGGACGCGGCGGGCGTCGCGGCCATGCACCAGGCGTATCCGCGTCCCATCGCGCGCGACACGACGTCGGGACGTGCGGTCCTGGACCGGCGGGTGGTGCACATCGAGGACTCGACCGTCGACCCCGAGTACACGCATCCCCTGCGGGATACCATCGCTCTGCGATCCATCCTCACCGTGCCGATCCTCCGGGAGGGGATTCCCATCGGCGCGATCAGCGTCTGGCGCGGCGAGCCACGGCCGTTCACGGACAAGCAGATCGCGCTCCTGAGCACCTTCACCGAGCAGGCGGTGATCGCCATCGAGAACGTGCGCCTGTTCACCGAGCTGGAGGCGCGGAACGGGGAGCTGCGGGTGGCGCTCGAGCAGCAGACCGCGACGAGCGAGCTGCTCAAGGTGATCGGCCGGTCCACGTTCGATCTGCAGCCGGTCTTCGAGACGCTCGCCGAGAATGCGGTGCGGCTGTGCGCGGCCGAACGCGGATTGATCTTCCGGTTCGATGGAGAGCTGCTCCGGTACGCGGTCGGTCACAACGTCTCTCCGGAGCTCCGCGAGTTCTTCGAGCAGAATCCCATCGCGCCCGGCCGCGGTAGCAACGCGGGACGCGCCGCCCTCGAGCGCAGGACGATCCACAATCGCGATGTCCGGAGCGATCCTGAGTACCGCTACGGAGGAGCCCAGGTCGACCCGTATCGGACGGTGCTGGCGCTCCCCATGCTGCGGACGAGCGAGCTACTGGGCGTGATCGTCATCTACCGGTATGAGGTCCGGCCGTTCAGCGACAGCCAGGTGGCCCTGATGGAGACGTTCGCGGACCAGGCGGCCATCGCGATCGAGAACGCGCGGCTGCTCACCGAGCTGCAGGCCAAGAACGCCTCGCTGACCGAGGCGCTGGAGCAGCAGACGGCGACCAGCGACATCCTGCGGGTCATCTCCAGCTCGCCGACGGACGTCACGCCGGTCTTCCAGGTGATCGTCGAGCACGCGCGTCGCCTCTGCGACGGGGTCTTCGCGACGGCCGCGCGGTTCGACGGCGAGCTGGTACACATGATGGGGACTCACGGTTTCGGCGCCGCCGCGGAAGAGCTCCTGCGGAGCCGATATCCGGTGCCGGTGTCGGACGGATCGATGTCGGCCCGCGCGATCAGGGCGCGCGCGGTTCTCCACTCCGAGGATGCGAGCGCCGATTCCGGTCTCGGAGTCAGCCGCGATCTCGCGGAGATGGAGGGCTTTCGCTCGATAGTGTCCGTGCCCATGCTGCGGGAGGGGAACCCGCTCGGCGCCATCACGGTGGCCCGTCGGCCGGCCGGGCGCTTCCCGGACCGCCAGGTCAAGCTGCTCCAGGCCTTCGCGGACCAGGCGGTCATCGCGATCGAAAACGTGCGCCTGTTCACGGAGCTGGAGAAGCGGAACGGCGAGCTACGGGTCGCGCTCGAGCAGCAGACCGCGACCAGCGAGTTGCTGAAGGTCATCGGCGAGTCCACCTTCGACCTGCGGCCGGTCTTCGAGACGCTGGCCGAGAACGCGATCAGGTTGTGCGGAGCCGAGCGGGCGTTGATCTACCGCTTCGACGGGCGGGTCCTGCGAGTGGTAGCGACCTACAATGCCTCCCCGGATCTCAGGGCGTTCCTCGAGCAGAACCCGTTGACCCTCTCGCGTGAGAGCGCGGCGGGGCGGGCCTCGGTCGAGCGGCGGACCATACAGATCGAGGATGTGGTGACCGATCCGGAGTACAGCCATGGGGTGCGAGGCGTCGACCAGGTCCGCACCGTCCTCGCGATCCCGATGATCCGGGTCGGCGAGTTGCTGGGCGTCATCGTGATCTACCGGCACGAGGTCCGCCTGTTCACCGACAGCCAGATCGCCCTGATGGAGACCTTCGCCGACCAGGCCGCCATCGCCATCGAGAACGCGCGGCTGCTCAGCGAGCTTCAGACCAAGAACGCCGACCTCACCGAGGCCCTGGAGCAGCAGACCGCGACGGCGGAGATCCTCCGGGTGATCAGTCGCTCGCCGACCGACGTGCAACCGGTCTTCGACGCGATCGCGGAGAGCGCGGTGCGCCTGTGCAGCGCCGACTACGGGAGCGCCAACCGGCTCGAGGGCGACATGATCTACCTCGTGTCCCAGCACGGCCAGACCGCGGAGTGGCGCGAGACGGCCAGCCGGCTCTTCCCGCATCCTCTGACGAGGGACTTGATTGGCGGCGCGGCGATGCTGGATCGGGCGGTCATCCACTTGGCGGACATGCAGAGCGATGCGCGGTTTCCGGCGAGCCAGGCGCTGGCCCGAACCACGGGGTATCACACCGTGCTCAGCGTTCCGATGCTTCGGGAGAACGGACCGGTTGGTGCGATCGTGGTGTTTCGCCAGGAGATCCGGCCATTCACCGAGGCGGAGATCGGCTTGCTTCGAACGTTCGCCGACCAGGCGGTCATCGCGATCGAGAACGTGCGCCTGTTCACGGAGCTGGAGGAGCGGAACGGCGAGCTGCGGGTCGCGCTCGAGCAGCAGACCGCGACCAGCGAGCTCCTCAAGGTGATCGGCCGGTCGACCTTCGACCTTCAGCCGGTCTTCGAAACACTGGCCGAGAATGGCGTCCGGCTCTGCGGGGCGGAGCGTGCGTTCGTCTTCCGCTATGACGGTCAGCTTCTACGGATGGTCACGAGCCACAACGCCACGCCCGAGCGCGTCGCCTATGTCGAGGAGCATCCGATCACGCCCGGGCGCGGCGGCGCGGCGTCGCGCGCCGCCCTTGAGCGGCGCACCATCCACATCCTCAACGTCCAGGAGGACGCCGAGTACACCTACGGACGCGACGTGGAGCCGATCCGGACCACGCTGGCGGTCCCCATGCTGCGGGCCGGCGAGCTGCTAGGCGTGATCGTCATCTATCGTCACGAGGTCCTGGCCTTCACCGACGGGCAGATCACGCTCATGGAGACATTTGCCGACCAGGCGGCCATCGCGATCGAGAACGTGCGGCTGCTGAGCGAGCTGCAGACGCGCACGACCCAGCTCACGCGCTCGGTCGAGGAGCTCCGGACGCTCGGGGAGGTCAGCCAGGCGCTCAGCTCTACGCTGGACCTCGAGACCGTGCTCCGGACGATCGTGTCCCGGGCGAGTCAGCTCGCGGGCACCGACTCGTGCACATTGTACGAGTATGACGAGCGCGCCGAGCATCTCCTGTTCCGGGCCACCCACAATCTCGCGGATACGGTAGTGGCGGTGATGCAGCGGGCGCCCATCCGCCGGGGCGAAGGGGTTGCCGGGCGCATGGCCATGACGCTGGAGCCGATCCAGGTCGCCGACATCGCCGAGCCCGGTGCGTACAGCGGCCCCCTGCGGGACGTCCTCCTGGAGACCGGGACACGCGCGCTCCTGGGCGTCCCGCTCCTCCGCGAGGGGCACCTGATCGGAGGGCTCACCGTCACCCGCCGGGCGCCGGGAGAGTTCTCGCCGGAGGTCATCGATCTCCTCAGGACCTTCGCGGCCCAGTCGGCCCTGGCCATCCAGAACGCGCGGCTCTTCCGGGAGATCGAGGACAAGGGGCGCCAGCTTGAGGAGGCCGATCGCCACAAGTCGGAGTTCCTGGCCAACATGTCCCACGAGCTGCGCACGCCGCTCAACGCCATCATCGGCTACAGCGAGATGCTCCAGGAGGACGCCGTTGATCTGGGCGCCGAGCAGTTCACCGACGACCTCCGGAAGATCAACGCCGCCGGCAAGCACCTGCTGGAGCTCATCAACGCGGTGCTCGATCTGTCGAAGATCGAGGCGGGCAAGATGGAGCTCTACCTCGAGAGCTTCGATGTGGCCGGGCTCGCGCGGGATATCGCGGCGGTGATCCAGCCGCTTGCCGCGAAGAACGCCAATCGGCTGGAGGTGCGCTGTCCCGACGCCATCGGCCCGATGCATGCGGACCTGACCAAGGTCCGGCAGGCTCTCTTCAACCTCCTGAGCAACGCCTGCAAGTTCACCGAGCGCGGAAGCGTCTCGCTGACGGTGACGCGGGAAGCGATGGACGGCCAGGACTGGATGACGTTCGACGTGAGCGACACCGGCATCGGCATGACGCCCGAGCAGCTCGATCGGCTGTTCGAGGCCTTCACCCAGGCCGACGCGGCGACCACGCGGCGGTACGGCGGGACGGGGCTCGGCCTGGCCCTGAGCCGGCGCCTGTGCCGCATGATGGGGGGCGACGTGACCGCGCAGAGCGAGTCGGGCCGGGGCAGCACGTTCACGATCCGGCTGCCCGCCGTCGTGCGCCCGGCGGCCGAGGAGGGGGCCGCGCTCCCCGCGCCCGTCGAGACGGTGCCTCCCCGGGTCGGCACGGTCCTGGTGATCGACGACGAGGCGGCGGTGCGGGACCTGATGCAGCGCTTCCTCTCCCGGGAGGGCTTCCGCGTGGTGACCGCGAGCAGCGGCGAGGAGGGCCTGCGGCGGGCCCGCGAGCTGCGCCCGGACGCGATCACGCTGGACGTGATGATGCCCGGGATGGACGGCTGGGCCGTCCTCTCGGCGCTCAAGGCAGACCCCGACGTCGCCTCGATCCCGGTGATCATGCTCACCATCGTCGACGACAGGAACCTGGGCTATGCCCTCGGCGCCGCCGACTATCTCACCAAGCCGATCGACCGCGAGCGCCTGGTGTCGGTCCTGACGCAGTACCGGCGCGATCGACCGGTGCTCATCGTGGACGACGACGCCGGCCTGCGGCAGCTCCTGCGGCGCATGCTCGAGCCGGAGGGCTACACGGTGCTGGAGGCGGAGAACGGCCGGGCGGCGCTCGAGCGTCTGCGCGATTCGTCACCGGGCGCCATCCTGCTCGACCTGATGATGCCCGAGATGGACGGCTTCGAGTTCGTCGCGGAGTTCCGGCGCCACGAGGCCTGGCGCGGGATTCCGATCGTGGTCGTCACCGCCAAGGATCTCTCCCGCGAGGATCGCGAGCGGCTGAACGGCCACGTGGAGCGGATCCTCCAGAAGGGCATGCACAGCCGCGCGGAGCTGCTGGCCGAGGTGCGCGAGCTGGTGGGGCTGAGCGTCGCGCGCCGGGGGCCCCGGGCCTGATGGCCAGGATCCTGCTCGTCGAGGACAACGAGATGAACCGGGACATGTTGTCCCGTCGCCTGGTCCGGCGCGGGTACGAGGTGGCCCTCGCGCTGGACGGGGAGCAGGGCGTGGCGATGGCGCGGTCGGAGACGCCGGCGCTGATCCTGATGGACATGAGCCTGCCCGGGCTCGACGGGTGGGAGGCGACCCGCCAGATCAAGGCCGCGCCGGACACGCGCGCGATCCCGGTCATCGCGCTCACCGCGCACGCGATGGCGGGCGACCGCGAGAAGGCCCTGGCGGCGGGCTGTGACGACTTCGACACCAAGCCGGTGGATCTGGAGCGGCTGCTGGGGAAGATCGAGGCCCTGCTCGGACGGAAGCCGACGCCGTGACCGCCGAGCGCGGG
>DATFGS010000058.1:0-5289 GCA_035249225.1 Candidatus Methylomirabilota bacterium
GGGTACTGCAGGTAGAAGAGCTGGAACTGGCCGGTGATGGGCTGCGGGATGTTCTGGGCCGTCGAGCCGAATTGCCAGAGCGCGTACTTCTGGAGCACCAGCGAGATCCCGAAGGTCGCGATGATCGTGGTCAGCGGCTCACGCCCGATCAGGGGCCGAAGCGTGGTGATCTGGAGCAGCGCCCCGAAGACCCCGATGGCGAGCGACGCCACCACGAGCCCGAGCCAGAAGTTGCCGGTCTGCGCCACCGTGACCGCGCCGGCGAACCCGCCCAGCATGACGAGGTCGCCGTGCGCGAAGTTCACCACGTCCATGATGCCGAAGATCAGGGTCAGGCCCGAGGCGACGAGCGCCAGCACCATGCCGTTGACCAGCCCGTTGACCGTCTGCACGAGGATCTGCTCGAGCACCGCTCACACTCCCATGTACTGGTGGATGACGGACGGGTCGGCCTTGAGGGCGGCCGAGGACGCCTGGTGGCGGATGAGGCCCTTCTCCATGATGTAGCAGCGGCTGGAGGCGCCGAGAGTCAGCCCCACGTCCTGCTCCACCAGGAGGATCGCGACGCGGTCGCGGTGCAGCCGCGCGATGATGTCGCGGATCTGCGAGACCATCCGCGGCATGAGCCCTTCGGTCGGCTCATCGAGCAGGATGATCTTGGGCTCGAGCATCATCGCGCGCGCGATCGCGAGCATCTGCTGCTCGCCGCCCGAGAGGGTGCCGCCGAGCTGGTTCTTGCGCTCTCCGAGCACCGGGAAGCTCTCGTAGACCTTGTCGAGGAGCTCCTTGCGCCGCGTCTCGGTGAGGCCGCCCCGGTCGAGGCCGGTCCGCAGGTTCTCCATCACGGTCAGGAGCTTGAAGATGCGCCGGTCCTCCGGCACGTAGGCGATGCCGAGGTGCGCGACCTTGTGCGAGGCCAGGCCGGTGATGTCGCGCCCCTCGAACGTGATCCGCCCCTGGGAGGGGTGCACGAGGCCCATGATGGTCTTGAGCGTGGTGGACTTGCCCACCCCGTTGCGCCCCAGGAGCCCGACCACCTCGCCGGGCTGCACCTCGAGCGAGATGCCGTGGAGGATGTGGCTCTTGGCGTAGTGGGTGTGGACGTCGGCCAGCGTGAGCATCAGCTCTTCAGGTAGACCTCCTGCACGCGCGGGTTCGCCTGGATCTCGCCGGGCGTCCCCTCGGCGAGCACCTCGCCGTAGTGGAGCACGGTGATCCGGTGGGCCAGGTTCATCACCACCTCCATGTCGTGCTCGACCACGAGGATGGTGAGGTTCCGGGCGATGCGCCGCACCAGCTCCACGGTGGCGTGAGTCTCGGTCACGCTCATGCCCGCGGTGGGCTCGTCCAGGCACAGGAGCTGCGGATCGGTGGCCAGGGCGATCGCGATCTCGAGGTTGCGCTGCTCGCCGTGGGAGAGGTTGGCGGCGAGCTCCGCCTCCTTGTCGAGGAGGCCGACCGATTCCAGGACCGCGCGGGCCCGGTCGATGAGATCGCGGTAGCTCCGGTGGTGGCGCAGGAGGCTCCAGCCGTGGTGACGCGACTGGGCCGCGATCCGTACGTTCTCCAGCACCGTCGCGCCGGGCAGGATGTTGGTGATCTGGTAGGAGCGCGCGAGCCCCTTGTGGGAGATCCGGTGCGGGGGCAGCCCCGCCACATCCTCGCCGTTCAGGAAGACGCGCCCGCTGGTCGGGCGGAGCACGCCGGTCACGCAGTTGAAGAAGGTGCTCTTGCCGGCCCCGTTGGGGCCGATGATCGCGCGGATCTCGCCCCGCGCCACCGTGATGCTCACGTTGCCGACGGCGGTGAGGCCGCCGAAGCGCATGGTGAGGCCGTCGGTGCGAAGGATCGGGCCCGCCGCGCCCCGGTCCGGCTGGACCGGGGCGCCCTGCGTCTGCGAAGCGGTCACGCGCCTAGGCGAACTTGCAGGCGGCGGGAACGACCGTCTTTTCCTTCGGGATGACGTCGAGGATCTTGAACTTCTGGTCCTTGATCTCGAAGATGAACTCGCGCACGAAGGCCTGGTGGTCGTCCTTGCGCAGCGTCTTGTCGCCCTGGGGGAAGTCGTCCGACTCCTTGACCTCCAGGCCCTCGAGCGCCTCGATCAGCTTCATGGTGTCCTCGCGCCCGCGGAACTTGGAGCGCTCCATGCCGACCTTGAGGAAGTTGACCGCCTCGAAGTTGGACTGCACGTAGCGGTCGGGGGCGGGGGCCCCGATCGCCTGCAGGCGGGGCACCGACTCGTCGAGGAACTTCTTGTGATAGGAGGTGTTGAACACGCCCTCGAGGACCGGCACGTAGCGGTCGATGCCCACGAACCCGTCCGCCTTCGCGCCCATGGCGGGAAGGCTGGTGGGCACCGCGATGGCCCCGTCGCCCGCGATCCGGGCCTTCTTGGAGATGCCGAGGTCGAAGCTCTGGTTCACGAAGGAGATGCCCTGCGGCCCGAAGAAGATCCCGAAGAGGCCGTCGTAGG
Organism: Candidatus Methylomirabilota bacterium; assembly: GCA_035249225.1. Lineage (GTDB taxonomy): Bacteria > Methylomirabilota > Methylomirabilia > Rokubacteriales > CSP1-6 > CAMLFJ01. The sequence continues at coordinate 2,477 of DATFGS010000058.1, forward strand.
CGCCGCTGATCTTGCTGAGGAACGCGGTCATGTCGGCGGTGCCGAGCGGGACGCCGGTGGTGCCGGTGACGTCGCCACCCAGCTTCTTGATCTCCTGCACGTAGGCGTCCCGGGTGGACTGCCCCCACGCGTAGTCCGCGTAGGCGATGTGCCATTTCTTGCCGATCTTGTTCACCAGGTAGGGAGCCACCGCCACCGCCTGGGACGGCGCGAAGTCGAACGGGCGGAACGTGTAGCGGCTGCACTTGCTGGTGGTGATGGTGGTGTCGAGGCACACCCCGATCATGTTGACGAGCTTGTGCTCCTCGTACACCGGCATGCACGCGAGGCAGACGTTGGAGAGGTAGCCGCCCACGTGCACGTCGATCTTGTCCTCGAGCACCAGCTTCTCCGCCTTGCGGCGGCCGACATCCGGCTTGGACTCGTAGTCGGCGACGATCAGCTCGATGGGGCGGCCGGTGATGCCGCCCGCCTTGTTGATGCGGTCCACCGCCATCTGCACGCCCACGAGGGCGGTCTTGCCGCCGGCCGCCGCGGTCCCGGACAGGGGCTGCAGCGTGCCGAACTTGAAGGGTTTGGCCTGGCCGAAGGCGGAGCGCCACGGCGACGGCACCAGCATGCCCGCGCCGACCGCCCCCGCCGCCGCCGCGCTCAGGCCGAGCCAGCGCCGGCGCGTGACCTTGCCGCGGTACCAGGACTCCTGTGGATCGTTGTCGTGATTCGTCATGGGGGGATCCTCCTGTGACTGGGTAATCGGAATATTCAGCGAGAAGTTCCCGCCACCGCGGTGAGCGCCTCGCCGAAGACCTCGAGGGTGCGCGCTACCTCCACCTCGGTGTGGACGAGGGAGACGTAGAACTTCTGGGCCGCCTTGACCACGCCGCGGGTGAGCATCTCGCGGGTGAAGGCGGCGTGCAGGGCCTGGTCCGCGGAGAGCGTGGCCCGGTAGTCGGTGATCGGCCGGTCGGTGAAGTAGATCTCGAACACGGGCGCCTCGCCCGCCACCTGGGCGGGCAGGCCGGCCCGGCGCGCGGCCGCCTCGAGCCCCTGCTTGAGCCGGGCGCCGGTGGCGAAGAGGCGCTCGTAGGTCCCGGGGCGGCGCAGCTCGGCCAGGGTGGCGAGGCCCGCGGCGGCCGCGATCGGATTGCCGTTGAGCGTGCCCGCCTGCTGGACGAAGCCGTCCTCGCTCGTCTCCTGCGAGAAGTGCCGCATGATGTCCCGGCGCCCCACGACCGCGGCGAGCGGGAAGCCCCCGCCGATGATCTTGCCGAAGGCGGCCAGGTCTGGCACCACGCCGTAATACTCCTGCGCGCCCCCGTACGCGAACCGGAAGCCGGTGACGATCTCGTCGAAGATCAGCGGCACGCCGTGGCGCGCGGTGATCTCCCGCACGCCCTGGAGGAACCCAGGCCGGGGCACCACCAGCCGCTGGAGCGGCTCCATGATCACCGCGGCCAGGTCGTGGTGGTGCGCCTCGATCATGGCCTGGGCCTCGGCCACGTCATTGAAGGGCGCGACCAGGACCTCGCCCTGGATGGCGTGGGGAATACCCGCCGAGTCCGGGGTGGGGGCGGGAAAGGCCTTGGGCGCCCGCGGTCCCACGCTCATCAGGGAATAGTCGTGGACGCCGTGGAAGCCGCCCTCGAACTTGAGGATCTTGTCGCGCTGACGGAAGGCGCGGGCCACCCGAAGGGCGAAGAAGGTCGCCTCGCTGCCGCTCCCGCAGAACCGGATCTGCTCGGCGCAGGGGACCGCCCGGCAGATCTCCGCGGCCAGGGCCAGGGTGGGCTCGCTCAGCTGGAAGTAGGTGGTGCCTTTGCGGAGCTGGGCCTCGACCGCGGCGACGACCGCGGGATGGGCATGGCCCAGCACCAGGGGGCCGCTGCCCAGGATGTAGTCAATGTACTCGCGGCCCGAGAAGTCCCGCTGCCGCGGCCCGCGCGCCTCGCGCACCACGAAGGCCAGCTCCTGCGGGGCGTAGTACCCGCCCAGGACGCCTCCGGGGAGCACCCGCATCGCCGTCTCGAGCAGAGCTGCTTCTTCGGGACTGCGGCCACCCGGACCTGCCATTCCACCTCGCTGGGATGCGGAGATTGGACGGTCTTATACCGTGAAAATGCCCCCGGCCGCAAGGGTGCGCTTACTCGGCGGGCCTAGGCGGACAGGCCGGCCGCCCGGAGCGCCAGGCGGATCCGGTGCCGCTCGTCGTCGGAGACGGGCGTGAGCGGCGGCCGCACGTGGGCGGCCGGAATGCGGCCGAGGATCGCGAGGGCTTCCTTCATGCGATTGTGCATGTCCACGAAGGGCGGCGCGTAGAACACCTGCACGAGCGGCGTCAGCCGGTCGTTGATCGCGCGCGCCTCGTCGAGCCGGCCGCCCCGCACCGCCGCGAACAGCGCCGCCTGCAGATCGGCGGTCACGCTGCCCATGCCCGAGATGCAGCCGTCCGCGCCCAGGGTGAAGCTCGCCATCAGCGACATCGTGAAGGACGAGAGCATCGCCACCGGCCGGCCCGCGCCGCGCAGCGCGCGCAGGTTCTTCTCGTACGACACGATGTCGTTCGACCAGTCCTTGACCGCCGCCACCGACGGGATCTTGCAAAGCTCGGCGAGCGTCTCGGGGCTGTAGCCGATCCCCGAGGCGGGCGGGTACTCGAAGACGACGATCGGCAGGTCCACCGCGTCGGCGATGGCCTGGAAGTGGCGCAGCACCATGTCCGGCTTCTGCTGCGCGCCCCACATGAACAGGGTCGGCGGGAAGACGAGCAGGCCGGCCGCCCCCGCCGCGCGCGCGTCGCGCGCCAGCTCCACCGC
>DATFGS010000059.1:0-4949 GCA_035249225.1 Candidatus Methylomirabilota bacterium
ACAGCGGCACCCTCCGCGGCCGGCGCGCAATCAGCGGAGGCCGGGCCGACGTCCGCCGCGTGTTGTACATGGCGACGGTCAGTGCGATTCGGCGCAATCCGATCATCGGCGCGTTCTACCAGCGGCTGCGCGCCAGCGGCCACCCCGCCAAAGTCGCCATCACCGCCGCCATGCGTAAGCTGATCACGATCCTGAACGCCATCTTGCGCGATCACCGGCCATGGCAACTCGCTTGACGCGGAAGACAGTCGCTCTGACCACGACGGGCTTACTGGTCTCTTGCGGGTAGCAGTTCCCAATCTGGCAGTGAGAGGTTCCTGGCTACCGTTTGGCAGGGACGGCTCGCCCGGCCCACCCGCCGCCCCCGCGCCCGGCCGCTCCGTCCCCGCCTGGCGGCGAAGACAGCATCGCGCTGCTAGATCACGATCGACGCGATGTCGACCGACGAGCGGAGGCCTTCCACGACGACGATCCCCGACTCGGTGACATGGTGCCGCCGCTTGTCGAGCTCGAGGTCGTACCCGACGGTCGCGCCTTCGGGGATGCGCACGTTCTTGTCGAGGATGGCCCGCCGGATCTTCGCCCGCCGGCCGATGTCGCAGTTGTCGAGGATCACCGAGTCCTCCACCACCGCGCCGGTGTGCACCCGTACGTGCCGGCCCAGCACCGAGTTACGCACCATGCCGCCGGACAGGATGCACCCGCCCGAGACGGTGGAGTCGATGGCCTGGCCGCGCCGGCCGTCGTCGTCGAAGGTGAACTTGGCGGGCGGGTCGGCGTAGCTCGCGGTCCGGAGCGGCCACTGGCGGTTGTAGAGGTTGAGCGCCGGGCTGACCGCGCGCAGGTCCATGTGGGCCTCGTAGTAGGCGTCCAGCGTGCCCACGTCGCGCCAGTAGGCGGCCGCCCCCGAGGCCTCCCCGGGGATCTGGTTGGACTGGAAGTCGTAGGCGAACATGTCGAGGCGGTTCACCAGCGAGGGCAGCACGTCCCGCCCGAAGTCGTGGGTGCTGCTCTCCCGGGCCGCGTCCGCGTAGAGCTCGCGCAGAAGCGTCCGCGTCGAGAAGACGTAGTTGCCCATCGAGGCGAAGACGCGGTCCGGGTCGCCCGGGATGGTGGGCGCGTCGGCGCGCTTCTCGTGGAAGCCGATGATGTGGCCGTCCCGTGCGGTCTCGATCACCCCGAACTCGGAGGCGTAGCGCCGATCCACCGGGATCGCGGCCACCGTGATCTCCGCCCGCTTCTGCTCGTGGTACTCGATCATGCTCGAGATGTTCATGCGGTAGATGTGGTCCGCCCCGAAGATCGCGACCAGGTGCGGATCGGACTGCTCGATGAGGTTGGCGTTCTGGTAGATCGCGTCGGCGGTGCCGCGATACCACGTCTCGCCCGCGGAGCGCATCTGGGCGGGCACCGGGATGATGAACTGGTCCTTGAGGAGGCCGCCGAACTGCCAGCCGTCCGAGAGGTGCTGCAGGAGCGACTGGCTCTTGAACTGGGTGAGGACGTAGATCGAGTGGAGGCCCGAGTTGATGAAGTTGCTGAGGACGAAGTCGACGATGCGGTACTTGCCCCCGAAGGGCACCGCGGGCTTCGCCCGCTCCTTGGTGAGCGGGTAGAGACGGGTGCCCTTGCCGCCCGCCAGCACGATTCCGAGGACCCGGAGTCTCATGGCGTCGCGCGCTAGCCTACCACGCGGCCGGGCCGGGAATAGGCCGACGCCCGCCCCCGGAGGCCTGTATACTGGGGGTCGTCTGGTCCAGGTAGCGGCTCACCTTCGAGTCCCCCCACATCAGGCAGCGTCTCCGGTCCCTTCCGCGCGTCAGAGACGTTTCATCGTGCGGAAGCACAATTCAGGAGACCCTCATGGCCCAGAAACTCTATGTAGGCGGCATTGCATTCACGACCACCAGCGAAGGCCTGCGCGCGCACTTCACGCAGTCCGGCACCGTCGTCTCGGCCGCCATCGTGACCGACCAGTTCTCCGGCCAGTCCCGCGGCTTCGGCTTCGTCGAGATGTCAACCGCCGACGAGGCGCAGCAGGCGGTCACCCAGCTCAACGAGCGCCCGCTCGACGGGCGGTCGCTGAAGGTCGAGGTCGCCAAGCCCAAGACCGACAAGCCCCGCAGCAGCGGCGGCGGGTTCGGCGGGCGCAGCAGCGGCGGCGGCAACTGGCGCTAAGCTACTCGGAGGGGCCCCTCCAGAATTTCGGGAGGGGCCCCTCCCACCTCAGGCGTCGGGGCCGACCTCGCGATTGACCGCGCTGACCACCGCGCGGAGCGAGGCGGTCACGATGTTGCCGTGGATGCCCACGCCCCAGCGCGGCTTGCCGTCGCCCACCTTCACCTCGACGTAGGCGACCGCGGAGGCGTCGGCGCCCCCGCCCATCGCGTGCTCGTTGTAGTCGAGCACGGCCACCGCGATGCCCGCGTCGCGCCGGAGGGCGTCGACGAAGGCCGCGATGGGGCCGTTGCCCGTCCCCTTGGCCAGCCGCTCGTCGTTGCCGACCCGCAGCGGCGCCTCGATGGTGGTCTCGCCCGCCTCCCCCGCGGTGGTGACGGTCGGATGATGCGCCAGCTGGAGCGGCCGGTCCGGCTTCAGGTACGTCGTCTCGAAGGCGGCCCAGATCTGGTCCGCGGTGACCTCGGTGCCCGTCCGCTCGGTGATCTTCTGGATCACGGAGGAGAACTCGATCTGCAGCCGGCGCGGCAGGTCGAAGCCGTGCTCGAACTTCATGATGTAGGCCACGCCGCCCTTGCCGGACTGGCTGTTGACCCGGATCACCGCCTCGTAGCTGCGGCCCACGTGGTGCGGGTCGATCGGGAGGTAAGGCACCTCCCAGATGTCGTAGTTCTTGCCGAGCGCCTCGAAGCCCTTCTTGATCGCGTCCTGGTGCGACCCCGAGAAGGCGGTGTAGACCAGGTCGCCCACGTAGGGGTGGCGCGGGTGCACGGGCAGGCGGTTGCAGTGCTCGGTGATGCGTCGGGCCGCGTCGATGTCGGAGAAGTCGAGCTTCGGGTCGACGCCCTGGCTGAAGAGGTTGAGCGCGAGGGTGACCACGTCCACGTTGCCGGTGCGCTCCCCGTTTCCGAAGAGCGTGCCCTCCACCCGGTCGGCCCCCGCCTGGACCGCGAGCTCGGTGGCGGCCACCGCGGTGCCGCGGTCATTGTGCGGGTGCAGCGAGAGGACGATCGAGTCCCGCCGGCTCACGTGGCGGAGGAACCACTCGATCTGGTCGGGGTAGACGTTCGGGGTGGCCATCTCCACGGTGGCGGGCAGGTTCAGGATGACCTTCTTGGCCGGGGTCGGCTCCCACACGTCCATGACCCGCTCGCAGATCTCCACCGCGAAGTCGAGCTCGGTGCCGGTGAAGCTCTCCGGGGAGTACTGGTAGTGCACGTCGCACTCGGGAATGGTGGCGGTCAGCTCGCGGCAGAGCTTGGCCGCGCGCACCGCGATGTCCACGATGCCGGCCCGGTCGAGCCCGAAGACCACCCGGCGCTGCAGCGTGGAGGTGGAGTTGTAGAGGTGCACCACCGCCCGCGGGGCGCCGCGCAGCGACTCGTAGGTGCGCTCGATCTGCTCGGGCCGCGCCTGGGTGAGGACCTGGATAATCACGTCGTCCGGGATCAGGTCCTCCTCCACGAGCTGCCGGATGAAGTCGAAGTCGGGCTGGGAGGCCGCCGGGAAGCCCACCTCGATCTCCTTGAAGCCGCACTGCACCAGCAGGTCGAACATCCGGCGCTTGCGCTCCGGGTCCATCGGGTCGATCAGGGCCTGGTTGCCGTCACGCAGGTCCACGCTGCACCAGCGCGGCGCGCGGGTGATCACCCGGGACGGCCACGTGCGGTCCGGCAGCGGGATCGGGATGAACGGACGGTAGTGCTGGAACGGCATCGGAGCCGGTGGACCAACCTTGCGCGCCATTTGAACGCCTCCCTGTCGATAGAAACAAAAAAGCCTCCCCGGAACATGGGAGAGGCTTTTGGCGCGCGCCGCGAAAGGCGCGCGCCTAACTCAGTAGCAGGGCCTCGAAGAAGATACCCACCTGCGTCATGTGCCGGGAATTGTGCCCAGACCGGGGGCGATTGTCAAGCTTCCGGTAGAATGCGGGGGTGATCGCGGTCCAGGAGGTCACGAAGCGCTTCGGCGCCACCCCGGCCCTCGACGCGGTGTCGCTCACGGTGCGCTCCGGTACCACCCACGTGCTCCTGGGCTCGAGCGGCTCGGGCAAGTCCACCCTCCTGCGGCTCATCCTGGGGCTGATCTGGCCGGATACGGGCTCGGTCCGGGTGGACGGCACCCCGGTGGAGCCCGCCACCCGCGACGGGTTCCTGGCCCGCATGGGCTATGTGGTGCAGGACGGCGGGCTCTACCCCCACCTGACCGCCTTCGACAACGTGGCCCTGGCCGCGGAGGCGCAGCGCTGGGCGCGGGCCCGGATCGCGGCGCGGGTGGGCGAGCTGGCCGACCTGGCCGGGCTCGACGGCGCCATGCTGCGGCGGTATCCGCGCGAGCTCAGCGGGGGCCAGCGCCAGCGGGTGGGGCTGATGCGCGCGCTCGTCCTGGACCCGCCCATTCTGCTGCTCGACGAGCCGCTCGGCGCCCTGGATCCGATCGTGCGGGCGGAGCTGCAGGAGCAGCTCGCCGCGCTCTTCGCGCGCCTGGCCAAGACGGTGGTGCTGGTCACCCACGACATCCGCGAGGCCGCGCGCCTGGGGCAGGCGATCACCCTGCTCACCGGCGGGCGCGTGGTCCAGCACGGGACCTTCAGTGACCTGGCCGAGCGGCCGGCCAGCCCGTTCGTCACCCAGTTCCTCACCGCCCAGACTTTCGAGTTGTCGGGCTCGCTGTCGGGCTCGCCGCCGCGCCCGCGGCCGGGCGGCTGACGGGATGCGCGCCCGCGCGCGGTCGATCCTCGCCGGCGTGGCGCTCGCCACGCTCCTGCCGGG
>DATFGS010000060.1:0-19989 GCA_035249225.1 Candidatus Methylomirabilota bacterium
CGCGCCGGGTCCTCGGTCTCGAGTCCGGGCAGACCGTCGATGCGCTGCGGCCGCTGAAGGAGCTGGGCGTCGATTCGCTGATGGCGGTCGAGCTCCGGAATGTCCTGAAGAGCGACCTGGCGCTCGAAGGCGGCCTGCCCGCCACTCTGGTCTTCGACTATCCGACGGTGGACGGGATCGCGCATTTCCTCGCGCGCGAGGTCCTGGGGCTCGAGACGCCGGCCGCGACCGCCGCCCCCGGGCCCGTGTCCACCACAGTGCTGAGCCGGGTGGAGGATCTGAGCGACGAGGAAGTGGATCGGCTGCTGGGTGAGCGGCTGGGGAGCGGTGGGTCATGAGCGAATTCCTCGACCGGATCTCGAAGCTCTCCCCGAAGCGGCTCGCCCTGCTCGCCCTCGAGCTGCAAACGCGGGTCGGGGCGCTCGAGGGCTCCGCCCCGGAGCCACTCGCCGTCGTGGGACTCGGATGCCGCTTTCCGGGGGGAGCCGACTCGCCGGCCGCGTTCTGGGAGCTGCTGCGTCGCGGCGCCGACGCGATCACCGAGGTGCCCCGTGACCGCTGGGACGTGGACGCCTACTACGATCCCGACCCGGATGCATCCGGGAAGATGGCGACGCGCTTCGGCGGGTTCCTGCGGGACGTCGATCGCTTCGACGCCCAGTTCTTCGGCATCACCCCGCGGGAAGCGGCCAGCATGGACCCGCAGCAGCGGCTCCTGCTGGAGGTCGCATGGGAGGCGCTGGAGGACGCGGGCCAGGCCCCCGATGCCTTGACCGGCAGCGCCACCGGCGTATTCGTGGGAATGTGCAACGCCGACTACTTCCACCGCATCGTGCGGGGCGACCCAAGCGGGCTCGATGCTTATATCGCTACCGGCGGCGCACACAGCGTGGCGGCCGGCCGTCTCGCGTACGTGCTCGGACTGCAGGGCCCGAACTTGGCGATCGACACCGCGTGCTCCTCCTCGCTCGTGGCCGTCCACCTCGCGTGCCAGAGCCTGCGCAGCCGCGAGTGCCGCATGGCGCTGGCCGGCGGAGTCAACCTGATCCTGGCTCCCGAGACCACCATCATCTTGTCGCGCGCGCACATGATGGCGCCGGATGGTCGGTGCAAGGCCTTCGACGCGCGCGCCGACGGCTTCGTCCGGGCCGAGGGATGCGGTCTCGTCGTGCTCAAGCGGCTGTCCGACGCAGAGGCTGACGGTGACACGGTGCTCGCGGTCATTCGCGGTACCGCGATCAACCAGGACGGCCGTAGCAACGGGCTGACGGCGCCGAACGGTCCGGCCCAGGAGGCAGTCCTGCGGAGCGCGCTGGCCAACGCCGGAATCGCTCCCCACGAGGTCGCCTACGTGGAAGCTCACGGAACCGGCACGTCGCTGGGCGATCCAATCGAGATGCGGGCGCTCGGCACGGTGCTGGGAACCGATCGCCCGGGCGTTCGACCGCTGATCGTGGGCTCGCTGAAGACCAATATCGGCCACCTCGAGGCCGCCGCGGGGGTGGCCGGCCTGATCAAGGTCATCCTCGCGCTCCGCCAGGGCGAGATTCCTCGGCAGCTGCACTTCCAGACGCCGAACCCCCACATTCCGTGGAGCGGCTTCCCGGTGACAATCGCGACCGAGGCCCTGGCCTGGCCCGAGGGGCGTCGCATCGCGGGGGTGAGCTCGTTTGGCTTCAGCGGTACCAACGCGCACATCCTCCTCGAGGCTGCCCCGGACCGCACGCCAGCGCACGTGTCACCGAGCGTGCAGAGGCACGTGCTGACGCTGTCGGCTCGGGGTGAGGCGGCGCTGCGCGAGCTCGCCGGCCGCTGGGCCGAGTGTCTGGCGCAGCCCCCGGCCTCGCTCGAGGATCTCTGCGCGACGGCCAGTATCGGGCGGGCGCAGCTGGAGCATCGTCTCGCGATTCCTGCGCGCTCGGCGGAAGAGGGTCACCGGGCGCTCTCCCAGTACGCCGCGGGCCGCGAGGCAGCGGGCGTGGTGGTCGGCCGGGCGCCCAAGACCGCCCCCGACGTCGTGTTCCTGTTCCCTGGCCAGGGGGCACAGTACACGGCGATGGGCGGCGGGCTCTACGAACAGGAGCCAGTCTTTCGCGCGGCACTGGATCGGTGTGCGGCGGCGGCCCGGCGGACGCTGGATCTGCCCCTCCTGGAGGTGTTGTACGGTCGGGCCGCGGATGCGCTCGAGCAGACCGCCTACACGCAGGTGGGACTCTTTGCTGTGGAGTGGGCGCTGGCCGAGGTCTGGCGTGCGCGGGGGGTGAGGCCGTCGCTCGTCCTGGGCCACAGTGTGGGGGAGTACGCCGCCGCGTGCGTCGCCGGCGTGCTGGACGTGGAGGCCGCGGTCGAGCTGGTCGCCGCCCGGGGCCGGCTGATGGGCGCGTTACGGCAGGGTGGGGCAATGGCCGCGGTCCACGCCGACGAACCCACGGTGGCGGGGATCGTAGCGGGAACCGGGCTGGCGATCGCCGCGGTGAACGGTCCGGAGAGTGTGGTGGTATCGGGAGAGGCCGGAGCGCTGGAAGGGGTGCTGATTGCACTGAAGGCCCGATCAATCCAGAGCCAGCGACTGCGGGTCACGCAGGCGTTCCACTCCCCGCTCATGGAGCCCATGCTGGAGGCGTTCCGGGCCGAGGCACGGCGTGTCCAGTACATGTCGCCCCGGATCAGCCTCGTGTCGACGGCAACCGGACAGATCGTCGAAGCTGGGGAGCTTGGCGCCGAGTACTGGGTGCGCCAGGTGCGCGAGCCGGTACGTTACGCCGCGGCACTTGCCGCGGCCCGCGCGGCCGGCGGCAGACTCTTCATCGAACTCGGGCCCCAGCCGGTACTGACCGGGCTGGGGCAGCCGTGGCTCGAGGGAGCGATCTGGGTACCGACGCTGCGCCGGGGTCAAGACGACCGGGAGATGCTCCTCCAGGCGATCGGGCGAGCGTGGGTTCACGGCGTCGGTATCGACTGGCGCGACGCGACCCGGGAGCGGGGCGCTCGAAGGGTCGCGGGATTGCCGACGTACCCCTTCCAGCGAGAGAGACACTGGCTCGATCCGGCCCCGGCCCTCCGGGCCGAAGCGGGACACATCGACCGTCGGTCAACGCACCCACTGGTGGGCGCGCGGGTGCGGTCGGCGGTGCCGAGTCCACAGTTCGAATCGTGTCTCGACGTGCGAGAGCTGTCCTTCCTGGCGGACCATCGCATTCACGGCCTGCTGATCGCGCCGTCGCCGCTCTACCTGGAAATGGCGGCGGCCGCGTCGACGGAGGTCATGGGGCACGACACCACCCTGAGCGACTTCACCATCGAGCACCCAATGGTATTCGTCGACGGAGGTCCGCTCGTGGTCCAGACCGTCGTCAACCCGAGAAGCGACGGCAGCGCCATCGTCGAGATCGTCAGCGCGGATCACCCGGAGGCGCCGGCCCCGGTCTGGCGCGTTCACGCTCGCGCCACCGCGTGCCGTCGTGATGCCTCCGTCGCGACCGATGGACCGTCGATCGAGCCTCACGGGATGGAAGAGATCGCGGCGTCGACATACTACGAGCACCTACGCGCCCGAGGACTCGATTTCGGGCCGGCGTTTCGCGGCATCGAGCGCGTGTGGCGTGGCACCCGTGAGGCGCTCGCCGAGGTCCGGGTCCCCGATCTTCTGCGGGGGCAGAGCCATCCCTACCGGATCCACCCCGCCATCCTCGACGCTTGCCTGCAGGTCCTCGGTGCGGCCTGGCCAGAGGACGATCAGGAGAGCTACCTCCTGACCGGGGCCGAGCGCGTGGAAGTCGTGACCACCGGTGCGGAGCGGCTGCGAGTCCACGCGACGCTTCGCGCGCGTGAACAGGGCGAGCTCGTGATCGGCGACCTACGGGTCTTCGACGACCGGGGCGCCGTGGTCGCCGACCTCCGCGGAATCCACCTCCGTCGGGCGAGGGCGGAATCGCTCGCGCGGTACCGGTCGCCCACGACCGACGACTGGCTCTACGAGGTCGCTTGGCCGGCAAGTCCTCTCGTCGGCGCCTCGCGCTGGGGCCCGCTCGTGAGCCCTCGCGACATCGTGCGGCGCCTCGACGCCGAGGTCGCGGCGGTCGCCGCCACGGAAGGGCTCGGCCGGTACGACGACCTCCTACCGAGCCTCGAAAGCCTGAGCTATCACTACGTGCTCGATGTGCTGACTCGGCTCGGGTGGCTGCCGCAGCCCGGTGATCACGTGAGCGCCGGGTCGCTGACGACCTCGCTCGGGATCGAGCCGAAATACCAGCGTCTCGTGGGTCGCTTCCTGGAGATCCTGGCCGAGGAAGGAGCGCTCCGGAGTATCGGGGATGTCTGGGAAGTACTGAGCACGCTGCCGCGCGGCGACGCGGAGGCCTCGGCGCGCCGGCTCACTGAGCGATTCCCGGACGCCCCCGAGCTCGCGCTGACGGTCTCCTGCGGCCGGGCGCTCGGGGACGTGCTGCGCGGGCGTGCCGATCCGCTCCAGCTCTTGTTCTCGCCGACGGCATTCGCGACGACCGAACGCCTCTACACCGCGTCGCCGGGGGCGCGGACCTACAACACCCTGGTCGCGCACGCGATCCGCATGGCGCTCGAACATCGACCCCCCGGCCGCCGCGTACGGATCCTGGAGATCGGGGCGGGCACGGGCGGCACGACCGCCGCGATACTTGCGGAACTACCGGCGGATGCGGTCGAGTACGTGTTCACCGATGTGTCCCCGGCCTTCACGGCTCGCGCGGCCGAGACGTTCACGGCGCCGTTCCTGACCTTCCGGACCCTGGACATCGAGCGCCAACCAGACCAGCAGGGCTTCGCGGGTGAGCGGTTCGACATCGTGCTCGCGGCCAACGTGCTGCACGCGACCCGTGATCTGCGCCAGTCCCTCGCCCACGTGGGCCATCTCCTCGAAGGCCACGGGCTGCTGATCTTGCTCGAAGGCACCGCGCGGCAGCGCTGGGTCGACCTGACCTTCGGCCTGACCGAGGGCTGGTGGCGTTTCACCGATGTGGACCTTCGTCCGACCCATGCGCTCCTGCGCGCCGAGCAGTGGCTCACCTTGCTCGAGGCATCGGGGCTCGTGGAGCCGGGCGCGGTCCCGTTCGGCCCGGCCAGTCGCGCACTGTCGACCCAGGCCGTCCTTCTCGCCCGGGCCGCCGGTCGAGAGCGCCCGATCGACGGCGCCGGGGCGCGCGTGCCGCGCGACTGGCTGGTCCTTGCCGACCGCGGCGGGATCGGTGGAGAAGTGGCCGCGACGTTCGAAGCTCGCGGCGATCGAACGACGATCGTGTACGCGCCCGACGATATCACGGCCCTGGTCCAGCGGGCGGACGAGGCTGGCCGGCCGTGGCACGGCGTCATCCATCTCTGGAGCCTCGATAGCGTGCCCCCCAGCTCGCTAGATCGCGTCACGGTGGAAGCCGAAGTGATGCACGGCTGCGAGAGCGTCGTAGAGCTCGTCCGAGCGCTGGCGCCCCGCCCAGGCGCCCCATCGGCTCGACTATGGCTGGTGACGCGGGGAGCCCAGGCGATCGGGATGGCCGAGCCGGAGCCCGTCGCGGTGACCCAGGCACCGCTGTGGGGCCTCGGGCGGGTCGTGGCACTCGAGCACCCCGACCGATGGGGTGGGATCATCGATGTGGATCCGCGGGCGCCCACCGAGGTGTCGGCGGGCGAGATCGTCACGCACATCCAGATTGATGACGGGGAGGATCAGGTAGGCTTCCGCGCCGGTGACCGTTACGTGCCCAGGCTGTCACGGCGAGCCCCCGCCGGGTCCGCCCGCCCGATTGTCTGCGCGGACGGCGCCTACCTCGTGACGGGTGGCCTCGGCACCCTCGGGCTGCAAGTCGCGCGCTGGCTCGCGGAACAGGGGGCGCGGGACCTCGTGCTCATCGGCCGGCGTGGGCTACCGCCGCGCTCCGACTGGGTGTCGCTGGCCCCGGACAGCGAGCCGGGGCGTCAGACCGCTGCGGTCGTCGCCATCGAGGCGCTGGGAGCCCGGGTCCGGGTCGTGGCCGGAGACGTCACCGACCCGGTCGCCATGACCGCGCTGTTCGCCACGTTCGGCGGCGGGGCACCGCGTCTGCGGGGCATCGTGCACGCCGCAGCCGGCCTCCGGGCCGAGAAGCTCGAGCAGATGCAGCCGGAAACGCTCGCCGCGGTACTTGGTCCCAAGGTCACGGGCGCATGGCTGTTGCACGAGCTGAGCCGTGACCTGGACTTGGACTTCTTCGTGTTCTTTTCGTCGACCACCGCCCTCCTCGGCTCAGGCCGCCTGGGCGCCTACGCGGCCGCCAACCAGTTCCTGGACGGGCTCGCTCACCATCGACGTCACGCCGGACAATCCGCCCTCAGCATCAACTGGGGCACCTGGGACCAGATGCAGGTATCGGAAGAGGATCGTCGTGGCTTCGTCCAGACCGGGCTGCTCCCGATGCCGGCGCCCGATGCCCTGGCCACGCTCGGCCAGCTACTCGCGGATCCGAGCGGGCAGGTCGCCGTGGCCGCAGTGGACTGGGGGGCCCTCACCTCGGTATACGAGGCCCGACGGCGGCGGCCGTTCCTGGAGCGCCTCGCGGCGAGCGCCGAGCGGCCGATCCGATCGCCTCACCACCGTGGTGCGGCGGACCTGATCGCGCGCGTCAATGCGGCGGCGCCCGACAGCCGGAGCGATCTCCTGCTCGGCTACGTCCGCGAGCAGGTCGGGGCGGTGCTGCGGCTCGATCCCATGCGAATCGACGTCGAGCAGGGCCTCTTCGACATGGGCATGGACTCCCTGATGGCGCTGGACGTGAAGACCCGGCTCGAGACGGCGGTAGACCGTCGGCTTCCGTCCACCGTCATCTTCAACTACCCGACGGTGACCGCGCTGGCCGCTTATCTGGCCTCGGAGCTGCTCGCGGGCCCGCTCGTCGGCGCGTCGAGTGCCCGGCCGGACGACAAGCGCGAGCCGTCCCGACACGAGCCGCAGACACGTGATGACCTGTCGGAGGAAGAGCTGGCCGCGATGCTCACCCAGAAGCTGGAGAAACTCCGATGAGCCACACCCCCGAACCGATCGATCGGCGTGCACTTCTCAAGGAGGCTCTCGACGCGGTCGAGAGAATGCAAGAGAAGCTCGACGCGACGGAGCGCCGGCAATCCGAACCGATCGCGATCGTCGGCATCGGGTGCCGTCTCCCCGGGGGGGCGAGCACTCCGGAGACATTCTGGGCCCTGTTGCGGGACGGAGTCGACACGATCCGGGAGGCCCCGCCCGGCCGCTGGACCGACGAGGCCTACGCCCGCCTCGGCCTGCCGGCAGAGGGCGACCGACCGATACATCCGGGCGGCTTCCTCGACCAGATTGACCGCTTCGATGCGCGCTTCTTCGGCCTGTCACCGAGAGAGGCGGCGACACTCGATCCCCAGCATCGCCTGCTACTCGAGGTGTGCTGGGAGGCGCTGGAGCACGCCGGCCAGGCGCCAGATCGGCTGGCCGGCAGCGCAACCGGCGTCTTCATGGGCATCTCCACCTGGGAGTACGCGGACATCGTCAAGAGCGTCGGACCGCGCCAGATCGATCTCCACTCCGGAACCGGGACGGCCCACAATACCGCGGCCGGGCGCATCTCGTACGTCCTGGGGCTGCGCGGGCCGTGCCTGGCGGTTGACACTGCGTGCTCGTCCTCCCTGGTCGCGGTGCACCTGGCCTGCGAGAGCCTGCGCCGCGGCGAATCCAGCCTCGCCCTGGCGGGAGGCGTCAATGCCATCGTGATTCCGGACGCGTTCGCCCTGCTCACCCGGGCCGGCGTGCTGGCGCCGGACGGCCGCTGCAAGACCTTCGACGAGGCCGCCGACGGCTTCGTTCGTGCGGAAGGCTGCGGAGTCGTGATTCTCAAGCGCCTCAGCGACGCGCTGGCGAATCGGGACAACGTGCTCGGGATCATCCGGGGCTCCGCGATCAACCAGGACGGAGCCAGCAGCGGCTTGACAGTGCCGAACGGTCTCGCCCAGCAGGAGGTGATCCGCCAGGCCCTCACCGCGGCCAGGGTAGCCCCGGCGGAGGTCGACTACGTGGAGGCCCACGGGACGGGCACGTCCCTCGGGGATCCCATCGAGCTGGACGCGCTCGCTACGGTGCTCGGGGTGGGGAGAAGTCCGGATCGCCCGTTCATGGTGGGCTCCGTGAAGACCAACATCGGTCACCTCGAAGCCGCGGCCGGGGTTGTCGGCCTCATCAAGGTCGTCCTCGCCCTCCAGAACGAGGAGATTCCGCCCCACCTGCATTTCAAGAAACTGACCTCCCGGGCCTCGCTGGGGGATGTCTCCGTGATCGTGCCGACGACCCGGACGCCGTGGCCGTCAGGGCCGACAGCCAGAATCGCCGGGGTCAGCGCGTTCGGGCTGAGCGGGACCAATGCGCATGTCATCGTTGCTGGGCGGCCGGTGAGCGCCGCACCGCCTGACGCTACCGAGCGGCCGGTCCATCTGCTCGCGCTGTCGGCGAGGTCCGAAGCTGCCCTCACCGAGCTCGCCGATCGCTATGGCCGCCGTCTGGCCGAGTCTCCGGGCGACATCGCCGACGTCTGCTTCACCGCCGCCACGGGCCGGGCGCAGTTCGCGCATCGGCTCGCCCTGACCGTGCGATCGGAGGCGGAAGCACGCGAGGCGCTCGGTCGGCTCGCATCCGCTCAGCCCGTGCCCCGCGCCCACCGAGGGCGGGCCCGCTCCCCCCGGCCCCGGGTGGCGTTCTTGTTCACTGGCCAGGGGGCTCAGTACGCGGACATGGGGCGTGACCTCTACCGGACGAGCGACACGTTCCGCCGGATCCTCGACCGCTGCGACGCCGTCCTTCGTCCGCTCCTGCCGCGGCCCCTCCTCTCGGTGATGTATCCGGAGCCGGGCGTGCCGTCTCCTCTGGACGAGACGCAGTACACTCAGCCGGCCCTGTTCTCGCTGGAATACGCTCTCGCCGAGACTTGGCGCGAGTGGGGCATCAGGCCCAGCTTCGTGCTGGGGCACAGCGTGGGCGAGTATGTGGCGGCCTGCGTGGCTGGGGTTATGGGGCTCGAGGACGCGCTGGAACTGATCGCGGTCCGGGGTCGACTGATGCAGTCCCTGCCCGCGGGTGGGGCGATGGCCGCGGTCTTCGCCGGGGAGGCGGAGGTGTCGGATGCGCTACGCAGGCACCCGGATCAGCTGGCGATCGCCGCCGTCAACGCGCCCGACAGCATCGTGGTGTCCGGCGCGGCCCCTGCACTCGCCGCCGTCCTCGAGGAGCTTGCTCGTCGCGGGATCCGCGCGCAGCCCTTGACGGTGTCCCACGCCTTCCACTCGCCGCTGATGGATCCAATTCTCGACGAGTTCGCCGCCGCGGCCGGTCGGCTTTGCTTGTCCGCACCCCGCATCGGGCTGGTCTCGAACGTGACCGGCCGATTGGCCACCGCGGAGGAGATGACCAGCGCGGGGTACTGGCGCCGTCACGTTCGTGCACCCGTACGTTTCGCGGCCGGGCTGGAGACGCTACGCGAACAGGGCATCGAGATCTTCGTGGAGGCCGGCCCCGCCCCGACCCTGCTGGGACTTGGCCGCCGGGTGCTGGGCGCGGAAGGCACCCTCTGGCTGCCTTCCCTCCGGAAGGGGAGTGGAGACTGGGAGCAGATGCTCGAGACCCTCGGCCGGCTGTACGTGGAAGGCCTCGACGTGGACTGGGCCGGGCTCGACCGGCAGCACCGACGGCGACGGGTGACGCTTCCCGCCTATCCCTTCCAGCGCGAGCGCTACTGGGTGGAGCCGTCGAAGGACTCGCCGCCGAAAACGAACGTCCTCGAAGGCCATCCCTTCGTCGGCAGACGTGTCACGTCCCCGCGCCTGCAGGAAGCCGTCTTCCAGTACGTGCTGCGCGCCGACCAGCCTTCGTTTCTGGGTGACCATCGGGTCCACGGGACGGTCGTGTTCCCGGGCACGGCCTATCTCGAGACGATGCTGGCGGTGGCGAGCATCGCCCTGGGCGCTGCTTCGCTCGACGTTGACGCGGTCACGATCCGCGCGCCGATGATCATCGATGGCGACGCGGAGCGCACGGTGCAGGTGATCGTGGGTGCTCCCGCCGATGGAGCGTCTCCGGTCGAGGTCTTCAGCCGTGCGACGGACGACGAGCGGCCCGAGGCCTGGCAGCTCCACGCCACGGCGCGCGTGGCGCCTCGAGACACGGACGGTTGTGGCCATCTCGAGGATCACCAGACGGAGGCGCGACGCCGGTGTCGGGAGGCCGTCGTGGTCCCCGATTTCTACGAGCAGCTCGCCGGAATCGGCCTGGCCTACGGCGAGACCTTCCGGGGGGTGCGCGAGCTATGGCGCGGCGAAGCCGAAGGGCTCGGTCTCGTGGAGATCGACGTCGCCCGGTTGTCCGGGCTGGAGGCCTACCACGCGCACCCGGCTGTTCTCGACGCCTGCCTCCATCTATTCGGTGTGGCGGTGGCGCCGTCCGAATCCTCCTCGGAGGACGTGTACGTCCCACTCGGTGTGGAGCGCTTCCGGCTCTTCCGGTCTCCCGGGGCGCGGGTCTGGGCGCGGGCGACCGTGCGGCGCGATCAGCCGACGGCGGGCGTGCTCGTCGGCGATCTGCACCTGTTCGACGATGCCGGTGCCGTCGTCGCCTGCCTCACCGGGATATCCCTCCGGAGAATGCCGCCCGAGGCCCTCGGGCGGGCCGTGACCTCCGGATGGCTCTACGAGGTGGTGTGGCGGCCCCAGGCCCTTCCGGCCGCGACTGGAGACGGCGGCGGACCCGGGCGGTGGCTGATCCTCGCGGACTGCGGGGGAGTGGGCAAGGCGCTGGCCCGCCGCCTCGAGTCTCAGGGCCATCGGTGCGAACTAGCTTTCGCGAACGGGGAGGCGATGGACGACGGCGCGCGTGTCGTCGACCTCTCATCTCCGGACAGCGTCGCGCGCTGGTGGGGCCGGCTCGAGCGGCCCGCCGAATTCAGGGGCGTCGTCCACCTGTGGAGCCTGGACACGCCCGTTCTCGACCGCGCTACCGTAGGAGCACTTGAGCACGGCGAAGCGATCGGCGTCGGTAGCGTGCTCCACCTGGTGCAGGCGGTCGTGGCGAGTGCCGTCCAGGTGGGGAAGCTCGTGCTGGTCACGCGTGGTGCGCAGCGCACCGGAGGGGAGACCGCGATTGCTCCCACCCAGGCCCTAGTGTGGGGCCTCGCCCGCGTGGTCCGAAGCGAGCACCCGGCTCTGCCGGTCGCGTGCATCGATCTCGATCCGGCGCCGGACCCCGGCGAGGACATGTCCCTGGCCGCGGAGGTGCTCAGCCCCGCTCGCGAGGATGAGATCGCCCTTCGCCCGGGCGGGCGCTACGTCGCGCGGCTCGTCCCTCGGGTGGCCGGCGCCGCCGACTCCGCGAGCGCGGGCCCGGCGGTGGGCGAGACCCTCCGCCTGGAGATAACCACCCGCGGAGTACTCGACAACCTGCGCTGGACGCCGGTGAAGCGGACACCGCCCGGACCCGGCCAGGTCGAGATCGAAGTGTTCGCCAGCGGCCTGAACTTCCGCGACGTCCTGAACGCCCTCGGCATGTACCCGGGGGACGCCGGGGCGCTGGGCAGCGAATGCTCGGGACGTGTCTGCGCAGTCGGCGAGGGAGTCGACGGTCTGCGGCCCGGGGACGAGGTCATCGCGATGACAAGCCCGGCGTTCGCGACGCACGTCACCGCCGAAGCTCAGCTCGTCGTCCGCAAGCCGGCGACGATGAGCGTGGACGAGGCGGCGACGATCCCCATCGCCTTCCTTACCGCCGCCTACGGTCTGCACGAGCTGGGGCGGATCCAGGCGGGGGAGCGCGTGTTGATTCACGCGGCGGCTGGAGGGGTCGGCCTCGCCGCCCTCCAGGTGGCGCGCCGTGCGGGCGCCGAGGTCTTCGCTACTGCCGGAAGCCCGGCAAAGCGAGATTACCTCGCGAGTCTCGGTGTCCGACACATCATGGATTCCCGGTCGCTGCGCTTTGCGGACGAGGTGATGGCCTCCACGAATGGCGAAGGCATCGACATCGTGTTGAACTCGTTGAGCGGAGACTTCATCCCCGCGAGCCTGCGCACCCTGCGGGCAGGCGGGCGCTTCATCGAGATCGGGAAACGCGGAGTGTGGGACCAGGCGCGGGTGGCCGCCGCGTACCCGGGCGTGACGTACCACGTCTTCTACCTCGGTGAGGCCTGCAGCCAGGATCCGCAGCGTATCGGCTCGATGCTGCGGGCACTGGTCGACGACATGGTGCGTGGCGAGTTGACGCCACTGCCCCTGCGGACGTTCACGGCGGGCACGGCAGCCGACGCGTTCCGCCATATGGCGCAAGCCCGACACATCGGCAAGGTGGTCGTGGCTCCGCCGGCCGCTTCGCGGGCGCCGCTGGCCATCCGGAGCGACGCCACCTACCTCGTCACCGGCGGTCTCGGAGCTCTGGGCCTTCAGGTCGCGAGGTGGCTGCACGACGAAGGGGCCCGTCATCTCGTGCTGATGGGTCGCAGCGAGCCGTCGCGGGAGGCCCTGGAGGCGGTGCGGATGCTGGAGATGGACGGCAACCGGGTTCACCTGGCGCGCGGGGACGTGAGCTGCTCCGCCGACGTGTCGCGGATCCTGGAGGAGACGCTGGGCGCCCTGCCGCCCCTGCGAGGCGTGGTGCACGCGGCCGGCGTGCTGGACGACGGAGTGCTGGCGCAGCAAACCTGGGAGCGCTTCGTCCGGGTAATGGCGCCGAAGGTGACGGGCGCAGTCAACCTGCATCATCTCACCGAGGGAGCGCCACTCGACTTCTTCGTGCTGTTCTCGTCCGCCTCGGCCCTCCTCGGCTCACCGGGTCAGGCCAACTATGTGGCGGCGAACGCGTTCCTCGACGCGCTTGCCCACCACCGTCGGGCGCTCGGGCTTCCTGCGGTCAGCATCAACTGGGGGCCCTGGACGGGCGCCGGCATGGCGGCCGCGGCGGAATCGCGTCCTTCCCGCGGGCCGGCTCGGGGCGGGGTGCGATGGATCACTCCCGAGCGTGGGCGGGCGCTCCTCGCGCGCGTGATCCGGGAGCCAGGGGCGCAGGTGGGCGTCCTGTCGATCGACTGGTCGTCCCTCGCGGCCGCGACCCCTGCCCCCGCCAGGCCTTCGCTCCTAGCCGAGCTGCTGGATGGCGGCCCGGGCCCGCGGCCGAGCGCGGCGTCTGCGCCCGGGCAGCTGCGCGCGCAGCTGCTCACGGCCGCGCCGACCGAGCGGCCCCGTCTGATGGTCGCCGCGCTCAGGGAGCACCTCGCCGCTGTCCTTCGGACCCCGGCGGAAGGACTGGACACCGAGGAGTCGCTCACCCAGCTCGGTATCGACTCGTTGATGGCGGTCGAGCTCAAGAATCGAATCGAGACGGAGCTCGGCCTCCCGACCCCGGTCGGCGATCTGCTCGAGGGCCCGAGCTTGAGCGGGCTAGCTGCCAGCCTCTGCCGAAAGCTCGGCGAGTCGGCTCCGGGCTTCGAGACCCCTGGGGAGGACCAGGCCGTCCAGGCGGGGGGTGCCCCCGTTGGCCACGAGGTCGTGGGAAGCGGCGAGGATGCGCGGCAGCTGCTGGTCCGCTTGCCGTCCCTCGAGGATGACGAGGTCGTGCGGCTACTCGCGCGGGGTGGGGGGGAGGCGAGATCGGTGATGGGCCCGGCGGCGCGGACGGCGATCACGCGACAGCTCGAAGAGGAAGCACGTGCGGCGGTCGTGTATCCAACCTCATACGGTCAGCAGGCGTTGTGGTTTCTCCATCATCTCGCGCCGGAGAGCCCCGCGTACCACGTCCTGTTCGCCGCGCGGCTGCGGTCGACTGTCAAGCCCCACCTGCTTCAGTCCGTCTTTCAGTCCCTCGTGGACCGACACCCGACCCTGCGAACGACGTTCGAGATGGAGGGCCGGCAGCCAGTCCAGCGGGTTCACGGAGAATATCCGGTCCGGCTCGAGCACATCGAGGCGTTGGCGGCGCCCCCCGAGGAGCTCCGACGGCGTGTCACCGCCTCGGCTCGACGGCCGTTCGATCTCGAGCGCGGCCCGATCGTGCGGGCGACGCTCTTCACCCGTGGTCCGGACGACCACGTGCTGCTGCTCGCGATCCATCACCTCGCGATGGACGCCTGGTCGTTCGAGCTACTATTTCGTGACTTCGGCGAGCTCTACGCCGCGGCGGAAGCCGGCCGCCCTGCCAACGTGGTGCCGCTCCCGTGGCGGTATTCGGACTTCGTGGGCTGGCAGGAAGAGATGCTCGGGGGACCTCGCGGCGCCCACGCACGGCACTACTGGGAAGCCGAGCTGGCCGGCGAGCTCCCTTTGCTCACCCTGCGCACCGACCGGCCGCGTCCACCACGGCCCCGGTTCCGGGGTGCCAGCCTGCCGTTCTTGCTTGACGAGGAGCTCAGCGGTCGGCTGAGAGACCTCGGTGCGGGCGAGGGCGCGACGCCGTACATGGTGCTGCTGGCCGCCTATCAGGTGCTCCTGCGACGGGAGACGGGCCAGGAGGAGATCCTGGTGGGTTCGCCGGTAGCCGGTCGAACGCGCCCCGAGTTCTCGACGATCATAGGGTACTTCGTCAACACGGTGGTCGTTCGGGGCACGACCGCGGGGAATCCGACCTTCCGCACCTTCCTGCGCACGATCCGTGACAAGGCACTGCGCGCGATCGAGAACCAGGACTATCCGTTCCCGCTGCTGGTCAAGAAGCTCGGAGTGAGTCGCGAGGGCGGCCGGAGTCCGGTGTTCCAGACCCTGTTCAACTTCATCCGCGCTCCCCACGCCCTGGACCTTTCCCGCTTCTTCGTCGCGAATCATCCAACGGGCACGACCCAGATCGGCGAGCTCGTCGTCGAGCCATTTCCCCTCTCCCAGCAGGAAGGGCAGTTCGATCTCGAGCTGGAGATGAGCGAGATCGCGGGCTCACTGGGGGGACGCTTCAAGTACGATACCGACCTGTTCGACCGCATCTCGATCGCGCGGCTCGCCGGGGTCTTCAAGGCGCTCCTCGATGTCATCGCGTCGGACCCCGACCGGCCAGTCTCCTGGATCATCACCCAGGACAGGCTCACGATGGCGGCGGACAGCATTCGGCAGGGTGACGACCGGGAGGAGATCGACCTGTGACGGGCCCGTCGGGATCGTGGGTCGTCCGCATGAAGCCCAGGAGCCGCGCGCGACGGCGGTTGCTCTGTGTGCCGTACGCGGGCGTCGGCCCGTCCGCCTACCGGCAGTGGGGGGAAGCGCTGCCCGCGGACATCGAGGTCGGGGTGGTCCATCTGCCAGGACGCGAGGGTCGGCTGCGCGAGGCCCCCTTCACTCGGATCGAGCCCTTGATCGACGCGGCGACCGAGGCGCTCCGGCCATATCTCGACTTACCTTTCGCCATGTTCGGCCACAGCATGGGAGCCCTGGTGGCTTTCGAGCTTGCCCGGCGGTTCCGGGACGACAGGGGAATCACGCCAACCCATCTCTTCGTATCAGGCCGGCGAGCCCCCCAGCTGCCCGCGCGGCATCCCGCCATCACCCACTTGCCAGATGACGAGTTCGTAAAGGAAATTCGCCGCCGTTACAATGGGATTCCGGACGAGGTCTTACGGCACCCGGATCTCCTCGCGTTGCTCCTGCCGGGACTTCGGGCAGACCTGTCGGTGATCGAGGCGTATGCTCACCGCCCCGGCTCGCCACTCGGCTGTCCGATCGCCGCGTTCGGGGGTTTGGCGGATCCGGAAGCGACTGAGGCCGAGCTGGTGGGATGGCGGCAGCAGACAACCGGTGCACTCTCGGTGCGGATGTTCCCGGGCGGGCACTTCTTCGTGCAGTCGGCCCATGAGGAGTTGATGCGCATCCTGACGGACGAGCTGATGGTGGTGACCGACCAGGGCTCGGGGCCGTGGTCGTGAGCACCACCCAGGTGGCGAGGTTGACGCCCGCGCGTCCCACCATACCCGGTCCCGGCGAGGTGCGCGTCTGGCTGACCGAGCTCGACCCGGGGGCGACGGTCGTCGATCGGATGGTAGCGGTGCTGAGCCCGGACGAGCGGGGACGTGCGGCTCGGTTCCACTTTCGTCGGGACGCGATGCGTTGGATCGTGGCCCGCGCGACCCTGCGCGAAGTGCTTGGTCGCTGCCTTCGCACCGAGCCGAGCGCCATCGCGTTCACGTACGGGAAGAATGGCAAGCCGGCCCTCGCCGAGGCGACCGGCGGCGCGGACCTCCAGTTCAGCGTCGCGCACTCGGCGGACCTGGCTGCGTACGCGGTGGCCGTCGGGGTGCCGGTGGGCGTGGACGTCGAGCGCCTGCGCCCGATCGACGAGCTGGAGACGATCGCCGAGCGGACGTTCTCCCAGCGAGAGTGCGCGGTCCTGCGCGCCCTGCCGGCCGAGCTCCGGCCCGCCGGCTTCTTCAGTTGCTGGACGCGGAAGGAAGCGTACATCAAGGTCCTGGGCGAGGGATTGTCGTACCCGCTCCAGCGGTTCTCGGTCTCGCTCGAGCCGGGGGTGCCCGCGCGACTCGAGGCGGTGGCCGACGCGCCCGCTCACGTGCAGACCTGGACGATAGAGGCCCTGCCGCTGGGCCCGGGCTTCGCGGGTGCGGTCGTGGTGGCGACCCGCCCGGCGCGTGTGGTGTGTGAGCGGTGGGGGGAGCCGAGTCGATGACCGCCGCCGAGATCGTCGCCCACCTGCGCGGCCTCGACGTCCGGCTGCACGCCGACGGGGAGCGTCTGCGCTGCAGCGCCCCCAAGGGCGTGCTGACCGAGGAGATGCGGGAGCAGCTTTCCAGCCGGAAGGGGGAGATCCTCGCCTGGCTGCGGGAGCACGAGGGCGCTGGCCCGGACGCCACAGGGCGGGAGCCGCTGGCCTTCGCCCAGCAGCGGCTATGGTTCATGGACCAGCTGAGCCCGGGCGGCTTCGCGTACAACATCACCGGCGGCCTCCGGATCGCGGGCCGCCTCAATGTCGAAGCGCTCGAGCGCGCGCTCGGCGAGCTCGTGCGACGCCACGAGCCGCTCCGAACCGTCTTCGTGGCGATCGACGGGCAGCCGGTGCAGGTCGTGAACCCGGTCGCCGAGTTCCGCCTGCCGGTTCTCGATCTGCAGTCCACGCCCGCGGCGGAGCGCGAGGCGGACGGCCAGCGGCGGATGATCCAGGAAGGGCAACGGCCATTCGACCTCGGCCGGGGCCCCCTGTTCAGGGCCCACCTCTTCCGCTTCGGGAGCGAGGAGCACGTCCTCCAGCTCACCATCCACCACATCGTGGCCGACGGCTGGTCCCTCGGGGTGCTGTCCAAGGATCTGACGTTGCTCTACGCCGCGTACGCGGCAGGGGGACACGAGCCGGGCCCGCCGCCTGCCCGCTACGCGGACGTGATTCGCCGGCAGCGCCGGCGACTGAGCGGACCGGCCTACGAAGCGCAGGCCGCCTACTGGCGCGAGCGTCTCACCCCTCCGCCCACCGTGCTGGAGCTGCCGTCGGACCGACCCCGGCCGGCGATCCAGACCTTCGACGGTGCGGTGGAGACGCTGGTGATCCCCCCGGAGACCGCGGACGCGCTGCGTCGCATCGGGCGCGAGCACGGTGTCACCCTGTTCATGATCCTGCTCGCGGCGTTCGACGTTCTGCTCCATCGCTACACGGGGCTCGACGACATCACGGTCGGTACCCCGATCGCGAACCGGACGGATGTCGAGACGGAAGGGGTGATCGGGCTCTTCGCGAATACTTTGGTGCTGCGCACCGACATGTCCGGCGATCCCACGGTGCGTGCCCTCCTGCAGCGGGTGCGGGATGCCTCGCTCGAGGCCTACGGTGCTCAGGACTTCCCGTTCGAGCGGTTGGTGGAAATGGTGCAGCCCGTGCGGGATATGAGCCACTCGCCGCTGTTCCAGGTGATGTTCATCCTCCAGAACATCCCATTCGAGCCTGTCGAGCTGGCCGGTCTCACCCTCAGCTATCTCGAGATCCGCATCGGCGGCGCGAAGACCGACCTCACCCTCGAGGTCCGGGAGCGCAAGGAGGGTCTGCAGGTCTTACTCGAATACAACACCGATCTCTTCGAGGCCGACCGAATCCGGAGACTGGGCGGCCACTTCGAGCGGCTACTGGCCGCCTTCGTCGGCGATACCGACCAGCGAGTGTCGCGCCTTCCATTGCTGAGCGCGGCCGAATGGCGGCAAATCGGCACCGAGTGGAACGCCACCGAGGCTCCCATCGCGGATGGGATCACGTCGGACATCGTCGAGGGGGAGGCTGCGCGCGCGCCGGCCGCGGTCGCGGCGGCCTTCGAGGAGCAGCGCATCGCCTATCGGGACCTGAACGGAGCGGCCAACCGCCTCGCGCATCACCTGCGGCGGCAGGGGGTGGGACCGAACGTCCTGGTCGGGGTGCTGGTCGAGCGCTCCCTCGACATGCTGATCGCGGTGCTCGCGGTCATGAAGGCCGGCGGCGCGTACGTGCCGCTCGACCCCGGCTACCCGGCGGATCGGCTCGAGTTCATGCTGACGGACGGGCGGATCCCGGTGATCATTACGCAGGAGGCCCTTCGGGCCCGCCTCGACGTCCCCGGGGAGATCCGAACCATCTGCCTGGACCGCGACGCGGCGCTCGTGGCCCGGGAGCCAGAGGAGAATCTCTCGCGCTCGGCGGCCGCGACCGATCTCGCGTACGTCATCTACACCTCGGGCTCCACCGGCCGGCCGAAGGGCGTCCAGATAACGCATCGCTCCCTTGTCAACCTGCTTTCCGCCTTCCGCGGCCTCGTCGGGGCCGGACCGCGGGACATCCTCGTGGCGGTCAGCACGCTATCGTTCGACATCGCCGGGCTGGAGCTGTTTCTGCCTCTCGTGACGGGCGGTCAGGTCGTCATCGCGGGGCGTGACGTGGCGGCCGACCCGGCGAAGCTGATGGGACTTCTGGCCGACTCGGGCGCGACCATCGTGCAGGCCACGCCTGCGACGTGGCGCATGCTCATCGAAGCGGGCTGGGAGAGCGCCCCGGGCCTTCGGCTGCTCTGCGGCGGCGAGGTCCTACCCGCTGATCTGGCCGCCCGCCTGCGGGCCACCGGGGCCCTGGTCTGGAACGTCTACGGACCCACCGAGACCACGATCTGGTCGACCGTGCATCACGTGGAGGAGGTGGACACGACGGTGCCGATCGGCCGGCCGATTGCGAATACCCGGACCTACGTACTCGACCGAGCGGGCGAGCCGGTCCCGATCGGCGTGCCGGGCGAGCTCCACATCGGCGGCGCGGGTATCGCGCGCGGCTACCTCGACCGACCCGAGCTCACCGCTGAGCGATTCGTGGCCGACCGGTTCTCTCCGGACCCGGCGGCCCGGCTCTACCGGACTGGGGACATCGTGAGGTACCGAGGGGACGGCGCGCTCGAGTTCCTCGGCCGGGTGGACCATCAGGTCAAGGTTCGCGGCTTCCGCATCGAGCTTGGCGAGATCGAGTCGGTGCTGGGTCGGCACCCAGGCGTCGCGGAGGCGGTGGTGGTCGCCCGCGAGGACCGGCCCGGCGAGCGGTATCTCGCCGGGTACCTCCGGGCCGCGACCGGCGCCTCGCCGACGGTCGCCGAGCTCCGCGCTTTCATCAAGGGATACCTGCCTGACTATATGGTGCCCGTCACCTTCACGAGCCTGCCCAGCTTCCCGCTGACCCCGAATGGCAAGGTGGATCGCCGCCGCCTGCCCGAGCCCGACGACCGGCGCGCGGTCTCCCGGGCTCCGTTCCTGGCCCCCCACGGGAGGATCGAGGACTCGATCGCGGCGGCGTGGCGCGAAGTGCTTCGTCTGGAGCAGGTGGGAGTCGACGACAACTTCTTCGACCTCGGGGGCCACTCGCTGCTCCTCGTGCAAGTGCAGGCGAAGCTGCGGAGCGCGCTCGACCGGGAGATCGCGATCGTCGAGATGTTCCAGTATCCGACCGTCCGCACGATGGCGGGCCACCTGGCCCGTTCGACCGCCGGGGCGGCCGTCCGATGAGCTCGCGCGGGG
>DATFGS010000061.1:0-5495 GCA_035249225.1 Candidatus Methylomirabilota bacterium
GGGCCTTCGCTCCCGGGATTGGCTCTACGGGGCAGCCGCTCCCCGCGCGGCGACTACGTGACCGGGCCGCTCTCGCCGCCTTCGTCGTGCCACGGGTCGGACGGGACCGGCACCTGAAAGCCGTGGTGATAGCTGCCGAAGCGTGAGGGCTCGCGGACCGTACCGCGCTCGTCGAACACCCAGGCGCAGCCCCCGGGCCCACCCTCGAACCGGGCGGCCCCGCGAATCGCCACCCGGTCGAGGAAGGCGGTCACGGTCGGGTCCGAGTAGGCCCCGAAGGCGTCGACCAGGGTCCCGCGCGCGCCACCTTCGCCTTCGATCGCATAGACGATCGCCATGTCGTCCGGATCCGAGACGCCCTCGAAGCGATGGTACTCGCGGATCACGACCTGGCCCGCCGCGAACGTCCTCCCGCTATCGAACGATTGCAGCTCGTCGCCCCTCACCCCGAAGTGCTCGACGAATCCCGATCTGGCCAGCTCGGCCATCGTGCCCATCAAGGTCATATCACTAGCCCCGGAACGTCAGCATCCAGTTGGGCGCGCGTGTGAGTCGTGCAGGGTGAAGACGGGTCCGAGCTTCGAGCAGGGCGCCGAGCACGTGGGCGCCACTTTCCGAGCGGATCAGGGGCCGATCTCCCGCGTCGCCCAGTTGGCGGGGTCCCTCGTGGCCTCGGAACCGCTCCGCGAAGATGCATTCGCCCTCCACCGCGCCGGAGTTCGCCATGTGTGGACTCTAGTTCCGGCGATCTCTCGCAGGTATTAGACCTTGGTCCACTATCCCCACCGTCGGCCCAGCGGCTAGCGTGACGGTGGGAGGGACCGAAATCATGGCTCAGGCTAAACACACGACACTGCACCCACTGCACGACCGAGTTCTCGTCAGGCGGATCGAGGACGAGCCGGCCCGCCGCGGCGCCATCATCATCCCGGACAGCGCGAAGGAGAAGCCCCAGGAGGGCAAGGTCATCGCGGTCGGCAAGGGCCGAGTGTCCGAAGCGGGCAAGAAGACCCCGCTTGACGTCAAGGCCGGGGATCGCGTCCTGTTCGGCAAGTACTCCGGAAGCGAAATCCAGGTGAACGGCGAGGAGCTCCTCATCATGAAGGAGGAGGACGTCCTCGGCATCCTGGCTTCTTGACCCTCGTCGTCCAGCCGCGCCGTCGCGGTTAACAGACTCGCCCACATTCGCCGGAGGAACATATCCATGGCAAAGCAGCTTGCATTCAACGAGGAAGCCCGTGCCGCGCTCCTGCGCGGCGTCAATGTCATCGCCCATGCGGTCAAGGTCACGCTGGGCCCGAAGGGTCGCAACGTCGTCATCGGCAAGAAATTCGGCAGCCCCGTCATCACCAAGGATGGGGTGACCGTGGCCAAGGAGATCGAGCTCAAGAATCATTACGAGAACATGGGCGCCCAGATGATCAAGGAGGTCGCGGCCAAGACCTCGGACGTCGCGGGCGACGGAACCACCACCGCGACCGTCCTGGCCCAGGCCATCTTCCGTGGCGGCCTCAAGAACGTGACCGCGGGCGCCAACCCCATGGGGCTCCAGCGGGGCATCGACCAGGCGGTCGAGCAGGTCGTGCGGGAGCTCGCCAAGCTGTCGAAGTCGACCAAGGACAAGAAGGAGATCGCCCAGGTCGCGACGATCGCCTCCAACAACGACGCGGCCGTCGGCGCCCTCATCGCCGAGGCCATGGAGAAGGTGGGCAAGGACGGGGTCGTGACCGTCGAGGAGGCCAAGGGGATGGAGACCGCCCTCGAGGTCGTCGAGGGCCTGCAGTTCGACCGCGGCTACCTCTCGCCCTACTTCGTGACCGACGCGGAGCGCATGGAGGCCGTGCTCGAGGACTGCCTCATCCTCATCCACGAGAAGAAGCTCGGCGTGATGAAGGACATGATTCCGCTGCTCGAACAGGTGGCCCAGTCCGGCAAGCCGATCCTCATCATCGCCGAGGACGTCGAGGGTGAGGCCCTCGCCACCCTGGTCGTGAACAAGCTCCGCGGCATCCTGCACGCCGCCGCGGTGAAGGCCCCCGGCTTCGGCGACCGGCGCAAGGCCATGCTGGAAGACATCGCGATCCTGACCGGCGGCAAGGCCATCACCGAGGAGCTCGGCATCAAGCTCGAGAACCTGAAGCTGGAGGACCTGGGCCGTGCCAAGCGGGTGGTCCTGGACAAGGACAACACCACCCTGATCGACGGGGCCGGCAAGACCGCGGCCATCGAGGGGCGCATCAAGCAGATCCGCGCGCAGATCGAGGAGACCACCTCGGACTACGATCGGGAGAAGCTCCAGGAGCGCCTCGCCAAGCTCGCGGGCGGCGTGGCCCTGATCAAGGTGGGCGCCGCGACCGAGACCGCGATGAAGGAGAAGAAGGCCCGGGTGGAGGACGCGCTGAACGCGACCCGGGCCGCGGTGGAGGAAGGCATCGTGCCGGGCGGCGGCGTCGCCCTCCTGAGGGCCTCGAAGGTGCTCGACACCCTGAAGCTCTCCGGTGACGAGGCGACCGGCGCGGACATCGTCCGGCGGGCGCTCGAGGAGCCGCTCCGGCAGATCGTCCAGAATGCGGGCCTCGAGGGGTCCATCGTCGTCGAGAAGGTCCGGAGCGCCAAGGACGTGGCCTACGGCTTCGACGCCGAGTCGAACGAGTACGTGGACATGGTGCGGGCAGGGATCATCGATCCGACCAAGGTGGAGCGGGTGGCGCTGCAGCACGCCGCGTCGATCGCTTCGCTGCTCCTGACCACCGAGGCGCTCATCACGGACATCCCGGACGACAAGGCGGCCATGCCGGTAATGCCGCACGGCGGCGGCGACTTCTAGGAGCTTCGACGCCAGCCCGGCGGCGCGGAGCCGGGCGGAGACGGCCTACTCGCCGGGCCCGATGGAGACGGTGAAGTTGACCGTCTCCTCCCGGAACGGCGACGGAACGTAGACGAGCTCCAGGCGGATGTCCTTCAGCCGATTCGCCTGGAGCGCCTCGACCGGGAACTCCACGTCCAGGGCGTAGAGCGCGTCCTGCTCGGGGTCGAGCGAGTCGTGGCCGGGCCGGGTGAGCTTGACGATCGGATCCGTCCCGGCCGCCCCGGACCCGATGGCCTGCCCCTGGGCGTCGATGAACCTTACCCTGCCCTCGACCAGCCGGATCGTCCGATTCGCGGACGTGTTCTGAAGCCGGAGCGTCCCGGTCAGGCGCGCGGGCGAGAGCACCAGCACCCGGTCGCCGCCCTTCTCGACGCGCTCGGTGACCTTGAGGTCGCTCACCTCGCCGGTGATCATCCCGGACTTCACGGTCATCGACGGTGGGGTGACCGGATAGACCCGGTTCTCGATCGTGGCTCCGCCGGGGGACTCGCGCCAGACCTTCATCTCATCCATCTCCTGACGGCGCTACGCCGCCGCGATGCTGTGCCACCGCGGATGAGCGAAGACGACGCGGCGCTACTTGGCCGCCGCGGTCTTGAGGACGGCGGCGGCGCAGATCTCGGCCACCGCCCGATTCGGGTCCGCCTGGCCCGGGAACGTCGCCCATCCCGTCTTCATCACGAACTCGGTCTGCTCGTACGACGAGGTGATGGCCTTGAGCTCGCCGAGCTTCTTGGCGCGAGCCACGTCGGCCTTCTCCCCGGCGAGGCAGATCGGCACCAGCGCGGTGGTGACCGCGGCATCCGCCTGGGTCATCGCCATCTGGCGTGCCGTGCTGCCCGTGGTCCAGCCTCCCCAGTTGAAACCCACGATCATGGTGAGAATGCTACCGAGTACCACACCCCAGATCCCTGGCTTGAGCGACGCGCGTAGCGCTTCCATGAGATGCCTCCTGGCCCTTCGGAAAGTGTGTGAGGAGCCAAGTGTAGAGAGGCGGTCTCCCTCCCGGATAGTGGACCAAGGTCCAATAGGCGCGGCCCGGTTGGCCGGGTGCTAGACTCCGGACCCATGGCCATCCGCCTGGGCGCCGCGTGCCTGCTGGGATGGGCGGCCACCACCAACTACACCAACCACGCGTCGGTGATCCCGCTGCTCATGACGGAGCTCGGCTTCGGCCCCGTCCAGGCCGGCCTGCTCTCGACCGTCTTCTTCGTCACCCTCGCCCTCGCGTGTGTGCCCGCCGGCATGCTCAGCGATCGCCTGGGCCCCACGCGGGTGGGCACCGCCGGCCTCGTCGCCGTCTTCGCCAGCAACCTCGCGCTGGGCTACGCGCGCCACTTCCCCGATCTCCTGCTCGTCAAGGTGCTGGGCGGCGTCGGCTGCGGGCTGGCCTTCATCGCGGGCATGCGCTACGCGACGCTGGTGGTGCCGCCGGCCCGCGTCCACCAGGCGCTCGGGCTCTACGGCGGATTCGTCCAGCTCGGCGGCGGCACCGCGCTCTACCTGATCCCGCTCCTGACGAGTCTCATGGGCTGGCGTCAAGCCTTCATCGTGTCGTCGGGGCTGATCCTGCTCTCGACCGTCGCGTGGCTCGCACTGGCTCCGGGCGTCCGGCCGACGCTCACCGCCGCGCCGCTCACCGAGGCCGTGCGTAGCCGCCAGGTGTGGACGCTCGGGCTCGTGCACAGCGTCACCTTCGGGCTGGCCGTCCTGGTCGGGATCTGGGTCACCACCTTCCTCGTGCACGATTTCGGCCTGTCGCTGGTGATGGCGGGCGCCGCCGGCTCGACGATCCTGGCCCTGGGCGTCCTGTCGCGTCCGCTCGGCGGCTGGCTGGTCGACCACCGCGTGCTCGAGGCGCGCGTGGTCATGAAGCTCACCGTCCTGGCGGGCGCGGGCGGCCTTCTGGTCCTCGCCTGGCCCGGCCGGCCGCTGATCGTCGCGGCGATCGCTATCATGGCCCTCGGCGTCGCGTTCAACGCGCCCTACGCCGCCCTCATGAACACGACCGGCGCGGCCCTGCCGCGGGCACCTGGAGCCGCGGTGGGGCTGGTGAGCGGCATCGGCGTGCTGGCCATAGCGGTGGGGGCCCCTGCGGTCGGCGCGCTGTTCGCGTCGACCGGGAGCTTCTCGCTGCCGTTCGGGCTCCTGGCCGCCTTCTCGCTCCTGGGGTTCTGGGCGCTCTCCTCCCTGTGACCGGTCGCTCAGCTCGGCGGGTGGCCCCCGCCGCCGCGAAGACGCGACCAGGACATGCCGACGGCCAGGATGGCGGTGACGCTGAGCAGGCCGAGCCAGGAGATCGCGGCGATGTTGTCGACGGGCAGCCAACCCCAGTAGGCGAAGAGCCAGAAGAGGGCGGCCAGAAACGCGTTGGCCAGGAGCAGGCCGATCCCCCCGATCGAGCGCAGGGTGAGGCGCAGGCAGATGACCCATCCGATCAGCAGCACGACCCCGACGAAGACGATCGGCGGGCGCCACTCCCAGCCGGTGTTCCTCGCCCACGCATAGTACGAGTAGGCGGTGGGATTGTAGGTGGCGCCCACCACCACGAGGGCGAAGACGAATCGGGCGAGGAACCCGCCGACCGTCAGGCGATCCGTGCCGGCCATGAGCGCCATCATACCGC
>DATFGS010000062.1:0-2326 GCA_035249225.1 Candidatus Methylomirabilota bacterium
CGAGGTGACCCAGCGCGTGTTCGACGTGGGGCGCGACATCGCGGGCCTCGAGCAGCTGCTCAAGTCGCCCAAGATCCGGGGCGGGGTCGGCGAGACCCTGCTGGAGAACCTGCTGGCCCAGATGCTGCCGCGGGAGCAGTATACGCTGCAGCACGCGTTCGCCACCGGGGACCGGGTGGACGCGGCCATCCGGATCGGCGAGCGGCTCGTGCCGGTGGACGCCAAGTTCCCACTCGAGGGCTTTCGCCGCATCCTGGAAGAGACGGACGATGAGCGGCGGCCCGCCCTGCGCCGCGCGTTCCTCCGCGACGTCAAGAACCGGGTGGACGAGATCGCCAAGAAGTACATCCTGCCCGACGAGGGCACCTTCGACTTCGCCCTGATGTACATCCCGGCCGAGAACATCTACTACGAGATCATCGTGAAGGAGGAGAGCGAGGAGGACCCCCCCGCCGCCTATGCTCTTGGGCGCCGAGTGGTCCCGGTCTCGCCCAACACCTTCTATGCCTACCTCCGGGTGATCGTGATGGGGCTGCGGGGGCTCCGGATCGAGCGCGATGCCCAGGAGATCCAGGCGCGGCTGGGGCGCCTGCGGGGGGACCTGGACAAGTTCCGGGAGTCCTTCGACGTGGTCGGCCGGCACCTGACCAATGCCCGGAACAAGTACGACGACGCGGCCTCCGGGCTGGGGCGGCTCGAGGGCAAGATGGAGGGGATCGAGCGGGACGGGGAGCAGGGGGCCCTGCCCGGGATCGGCGCTTGATCGGGCACTTGGCCGCGCCCGGCCCCGGGGCCGGGCGGGAACAATCGCTTGTGGTAGTATCGAAGAAATCCACCATCAGAGGGATCCATGCCTGATATCCAGTTCCAGGTGTACGGCATCAACCTCCTCGTGCGGCTCATGGTCGAGCCCCCGGCGGACGTGCGCGTGCACTGCCCGAAGGGCTCGCCGATCCGCTACGGCGAGGTGGTGGGCCGCGGCGACGGCTTCGACGAGGGGGCCAATGCCTTCCGCGACATGCCGCCGATCCGCTCGGTGGTGGCCTTCGAGGAGAACCCCGAAGAGGTGGAAGGGCACTACTTCTACATCGCGGGGGAAGAGCATCGGGTGATCCGGCTCGACGCGGTCATCCTCTCGTTCCCGCTCGAGTAGGCGCCCCGCTCTCGCTGTGACCGCGCTCTCGCAGGTCCTCCGCAAGATCGACGCGGACGAGGTCGTGGAGCTGACCCGCGCGCTCGTCCGCATCCCCAGCGTGTATCGCCCCGCCGACCCCGAGGCCACCGAGGCCCGGGTGGCCGCCTTCGTCGAGGCCTGGCTCCGCCGCGAGGGCTTCGAGGTGGAGGTGCAGCAGGTCGCGCCCGGCCGCCCGAACATCATCGGCTGGCTCGGCGAGAAGCGTCCCGGCGGCAAGAGCCTGCTGCTCGAGGGGCACACCGACGTGGTGACCGAGGGCGATCCGGCCGAGTGGTCGCACCCGCCCTTCGGCGCGGACATGGTGGACGGGCGCATCTACGGCCGCGGCACCGCCGACATGAAGAGCGGGCTGGCCGCCGCGATGGTCGCCGCCGCCGCGTTCAAGCGGGCGGGCGTGGCGCTGCGGGGCAAGCTGGTCGTCGGAGCGCTCGTGGACGAGGAGGACGGCATGATCGGCGTCCGCCACCTCTGCGGCACCGCGGTGGGCCGCGAGCTGGACGCCGCCATCATCTGCGAGCCGGAGGAGAACGAGCTCTGCCTCGAGCAGCGCGGCGTGGTCTGGGCGCGCTTCCGGGTGCGCGGCAAGATGGCCCACGGGGCCATGCCCCAGGCCGGCGTGAATCCGATCGCCGGGCTCGGCCGGCTGCTGGCCGCGGCGCCGGGTCTCGAGCGCCGGCTCCGGAAGGTTTGCGAGAAGAGCCGCTATCTCAAGCCCCCGACCGTGACGCCCACCATCATCCAGGGCCCGCCGCCCGGCGTGGGCGTGCCGCAATCGAACGTCATTCCCGCGCTGGCCGAGACCACGTTCGACATCCGGCTGACTCCGGGCATCGGCGCCGACGGCATCCGGGCCGAGCTGGAGGCGATCTGCCGCGACGCGGCCGCCGCCCAGCCCGGCATCAAGATCGAGTGGGAGCCCGTCAACGCCTTCCGCCTGGCCACCAAGGTGGACCGCTCCGAGACCCTGGTCGGCGCGATGGTCCGCGGGGTCAAGCAGGCGACGCGCCGGGCCGCGAAGTATGGCGGCGTCCCGGGTTCGACCGACGGCACGATCCTCCGGATGGAGCTGGGCATCCCGATCGTCACCTGCGGCCCGGGGGACCGGCTGATCCCCCACCAGGTCGACGAGTT
>DATFGS010000063.1:0-11839 GCA_035249225.1 Candidatus Methylomirabilota bacterium
CGGACGGACCGGTAGCTCATGCTGCCCTGCATCTGCCGGATGGACTCGTACTCGTGCTCGGCCATCCAGTCGAGCAGTCCCTCCCGCACGGCCGCGAGGTGCCCGATGCCGTGCTGGAGCAGGGCCGACGTCATCATCGCCGCCCGGGCGCCCGCCATCATGGCCTTCAGCACGTCGTGCGCGGTGTGCACGCCGCCCGTCACCGCGAGGTCGGGCCGGACGTGGCCGTGCAGGATCGCGACCCAGTGCAGCCGGACCAGCAGCTCGTAGGAGCTCGACAGCGTCAGGTGCGGCACGACCTCGAGGTTCTCGAGGTCGAAGTCCGGCAGGTAGAAGCGGTTGAAGAGCACCAGCGCGTCGGCCCCCGCCCGGTCGAGACGGCGCGCCAGGTTGGCCGGGGCGCTGAAGGTGTGGCCGAGCTTCACCGCGACCGGGATGCGGACGCTCGCCTTGACGTCGCGCACCAGGTCCGCGTACCGCCGCTCCACCTCCTCGGCGGTCATCTCCGGGTCGGTGGGGATGTAGTAGATGTTCAGCTCGAGCGCGTCGGCGCCGGCTTCCTCGATCCTTCGCGCGTGGCCGGTCCAGCCGCCGGTGGAGACTCCGTTGAGGCTGCCGATGACCGGGATCCGGACCGCGGCCTTGGCCCGCCGGACGTGGTCGAGATACGCGTCCGGACCGATCCGATAGCTCTGCACGTCCGGGAGATAGGTCACCGCCTCCGCGTAGCTCTCCGCCCCGTGGGAGAGGGACCAGTCGAGCTGCGAGCTCTCGAGCGTGATCTGCTCCTCGAACAGGGAGTGCAGCACCACCGCCGCCGCCCCCGCGTCCTCCATCCGGCGGATGTTGTCGAGGCTCTCGCAGAGCGGCCCCGCCGAGCACACGAGCGGGTTCGCGAGCGACAGCCCGAGATACCGCGTCGAGAGGTCGATCATCACGCGCCTCCGGCGTCACGCCCCGAGCACAGCGTGGCCCACTGCTCGTAGAGGCGCCAGCGCGCGAGCACGTCCTCCTGGGCCTGCTCGAGCAGCCGTCGCGCCGTCTCCGGATCGCTGTGGGCCAGCATGCTGTAGCGGGTCTCGTTGTACGCGTACCGCTTGAGCGGCAGGCTCGGCGCCTTCGAGTCGAGCTCGAGGGGGGGCCGACCTTCCCGGGCCAGGTCGGGGTTGTAGCGCAGGAGGGGCCAGTGGCCGCTCAGGACCGCCGCCTTCTGCTGGTCCATGCCGTGGCGCAGGTCGTAGCCGTGGGCGATGCAGTGGCTGTAGGCGATGATGAGCGACGGTCCCGGAAAGGCTTCCGCCTCGCGGAAGGCCCGGAGGGTCTGGGCGTCGTTGCCGCCCATCGCCACGCGGGCCACGTAGACGCTGCCGTACGTCATGGCCATGAGGGCCAGGTCCTTCTTGGCCGTCGCCTTCCCGCCGGCGGCGAACTTGGCGACGGCCGCGCGCGGGGTGGCCTTCGACATCTGCCCCCCCGTGTTGGAGTAGACCTCGGTGTCGAGCACCAGGACGTTCACCTTCAGGCCCGAGGCCAGGACGTGGTCGAGGCCGCCCGCGCCGATGTCGTAGGCCCAGCCGTCACCGCCCACGATCCAGACGCTCTTCTTGACCAGCGCACCGGCCACGCTCAGCAGCTCCCGCGCCTCCGGCCCGCCGAGCCCATCGAGCGCCGCCCGGAGCCGGCCGACCCGCTCCCGCTGGGCCTCGATCCCGGCTTCGCTCGATTGATCGGCCGAGAGCAGCGCGGGGACGAGATCGCCCAGCGCCGGCCCGAGCCGGCCGACGAGCTCCCGCGCGTACTCCGCCTGCTTGTCGAGCGCGATGCGCATGCCGAGGCCGAACTCCGCGTTGTCCTCGAACAGGGAGTTGGCCCAGGCGGGCCCCCGCCCGTCCCGGTTCGAGGTCCAGGGCGTGGTGGGCTGATTGCCGCCGTAGATGGACGAGCAGCCGGTGGCGTTGGCGATCACCGCGCGGTCCCCGAAGAGCTGGCTGACGAGCTTGAGGTACGGGGTCTCGCCGCAGCCGGCGCAGGCGCCCGAGAACTCGAACAGCGGCTGCAGCAGCTGAGCGTCCTTCACGAGGCCCGGATTGAGCGCGTGCCGATCCGTCTCGGGCAGCCCGAGGAAGAACCGCCAGCCCGCCGCCGCCGGCTCGCGGAGCGGGGCCGGCGGCATCATGTCGATGGCCTTGTGGCGCACCTCGCTCTTGCTCTTGGCGGGACACACCTCGACGCAGAGACCGCAGCCCGTGCAGTCCTCGGACGAGACCTGCAGGGTGAACCGGGCGTCGCCGAACTCGCGCCAGCGGGCCGGCGCCGACTTGAACGCGGAGGGCGCCCCGTCCAGCCAGGCGGGCGCGTAGACCTTGGCCCGGATGACCGCGTGGGGACAGACCAGCACGCATTTCCCGCACTGGATGCACAGGGCCTCGTCCCACACCGGGACCTCCGGCGCGATGTTGCGCTTCTCCCACCGGGTGGTCCCGGTCGGATACGTGCCGTCGGCCGGGAGCGCGCTCACCGGGAGCGCGTCGCCCTCGCCGGCGATCATCCGCGCGGTGACCTCCTGGACGAACGCGGGCGCCTCGGTGGAGACGGGCGGACGCGGGGCGGCGTCGTTCGTCACGCGCGTCGGCACCGCCACCTCCCAGAGGTGCGCGAGCGCGGCGTCCACCGCCGCCCAGTTCCGGCGCACCACCGTCTCGCCGCGCCGCCCGTACGTCTTCTCGATGGCCTGCTTGATCGCGGCGATGGCCTCGTCCCGCGGCAGCACGCCGCTGATCGCGAAGAAGCAGGCCTGCATCACGGTGTTGACGCGCCCGCCCATCCCCGCCTCGCGCGCGACCCGGTGGCCGTCGATGACGAACACCCGCACGCGCTTGTCGATGATCCGCCGCTGGACGGTCCGCGGGAGGTGGTCCCAGACCGCGTCGGCGCCGTGCGAGCTGTTGAGCAGGAAGACGGCTCCCGGCTCGGCCTCGCGCAGGATGTCGAAGCGCTCGAGGAGCGAGAACTGATGGCACGCCACGAACGTCGCGCGGCTGATCAGGTACGCGGAGCGGATCGGCCGCGGCCCGAAGCGAAGGTGGGACACGGTGACCGAGCCCGACTTCTTGGAGTCGTAGACGAAGTAGCCCTGCGCGTGGTTGTCCGTCTGCTCGCCGATGATCTTGATCGAGTTCTTGTTGGCCCCGACCGTTCCGTCGGATCCCAGGCCGTAGAAGATCGCCCGGACGGTGGCGGGGTCCTCGGTGGAGAAGGAGGCGTCGTAGCCCAGGCTGGTATGGGTCACGTCGTCCTGGATCCCGATCGTGAAGTGCGTTCGCGGCCGGGCCTGCGCCATCTCGTCGAAGATCCCCTTCACCATCGCGGGCGTGAACTCCTTGGAGCCGAGGCCGTAGCGCCCGCCCAGGATGCGCGGCGCCTGGGAGAACGGCGCGCGGCCGAGGGCCACCGCCTCGCTCACGGTCGCCACCACGTCCAGGTAGAGAGGCTCGCCCACGCTGCCCGGCTCCTTGGTCCGGTCGAGCACCGCCAGCGTCCTGACCGTCGCGGGCAGGGCGGCCAGGAAGTGCTCGGCCGAGAAGGGACGGTAGAGCCGGACCCGGAGCACGCCGACCTTCTCACCCCGGCCGACCAGGTGGTCCACCGTCTCGTGAACGGTGTCCCCTCCCGAGCCCATGATGACGATCACGCGCAGGGCGTCGGGAGCGCCCGCGTAGTCGAAGAGCCGGTAGCGGCGGCCGACCAGCCCCGCGAGCCGGTCCATCGCGCTCTGCACGATCGTGGGACAGGCCAGGTAGTAGGGATTGACGGTCTCGCGGGCCTGGAAGTACACGTCCGGGTTCTGGGCGGTGCCGCGGATGACCGGGTGGTCCGGCGAGAGCGCCCGCGCGCGGTGCGCGCGCACGAGATCGTCGGGGATCATCGCGCGCAGGTCGGCGGGCGCGAGCGGCTCGATCTTGGTCACCTCGTGGGAGGTGCGAAACCCGTCGAAGAAATGCAGGAACGGCACCCGCGCCTCCAGGGCCGCGGCGTGCGCGATCAGGGCGGCGTCCATCGCCTCCTGGACCGAGCCGGAGGCCAGCATCGCGAAGCCGGTGGCCCGGGCCGCCATGACGTCGCTGTGGTCGCCGAAGATGGACAGGGCCTGCGTCGCGAGGGCCCGCGCGGCCACGTGGAAGACGGTGGCGGTCAGCTCCCCCGCGATCTTGTACATGTTGGGGATCATCAACAGCAGGCCCTGGGACGCGGTGAACGTGGTCGCGAGGGCTCCGCTCTGGAGCGCCCCGTGCAGGGCGCCGGCCGCGCCGCCCTCGCTCTGCATCTCGACCACCGTGGGCACCGTCCCCCAGAGGTTGGGGCGGCGCTGGGCGGCCCACTGGTCGGCCCACTCGCCCATCGTCGAGGACGGCGTGATCGGATAGATGGCGACCACGTCGCTGAGCTGGTAGGCGACGCGGGCGGCGGCCTCGTTGCCGTCGAGGGTGACCCGCCGACGCGCGCCGGCCGCGGCGGCCGGCTCCGCGACCGGGGCCCGCGGCATCACCGGGTCCCCGCCACCGGCTCGTGCAGACAGAGCGGATCCTCGGCCAGGGGATCGCCGGTCGCCGCCAGCGCCCGGGCGCGGGACCCGCCGCAGGCTTCCCGCCACTCGCAGCGCCCACAGCGGCCGCCGAAGCGGTCGGGGCGCCGCAGCGCGCGGAAGAGCTCGGAGTCGCGGTAGAGGGCTACCGGGTCGGCGGTCCGCACGTCGCCCGCCGACCGCGAGAAGAACCCCGAGGGATGGACCAGGCCCGCATCCGAGATGAACATGATGCCGTTGCCGTCACGGATGCCCGCGCCGTGTCCGGTCGCCCGGTCCGCCCGAGCGGTCTCGCGCCCCGCGCGGCGGGCCCGCTCGAGGAGGACCCGTCGGAAGTGGGGAGCCTCGGTGGTGGTGATGACCGGCCCGGTCGGGCGGGCCAGGTCGGGCAGCGCCTCGAAGAGGCGCTCGCAGGCCGCGGCCGTGATGGGCCGGAGCACCGCGCCGCGTCCGACGGTGACCAGGAAGAAGAGGCTCCAGCGGGCGGCACCCAGCCCGGCCGCCACCTCGTGAATGGCGGCCAGGTCGGCGAGCGTCTCCTCGCAGACCAGCGTGTTCACCTGGAACGGCAGGCGCGCGGCCACGCATGAGTGAGCCGCCGCGACCGTCCGATCGAAGCATCCGGGAACCCGGCGGAGGGCGTCGTGCCGGCCGGCATCGGAGCCGTCGAGGCTCAGCGACACCGCCTCCACGCCGGCCCCCGCCAGACGGGCGATCATCTCCGGCGTCAACCGCGGCGTCGCGCTGGGCGCCACCGACACGCCGAAGCCGCGCGCCCGCGCCGCCGCGATCAGCTCGAAGAGATCGGGCCGCTTGAGCGGGTCACCTCCGGTCAGCACCAGGTGCGGCAGCGGCGCCCCGAAGCCCGCCAGCCGGTCGATGAGGGCGAGGCCTTCCCGCGGGGTGAGCTCATTCGGATCGGGCTCGGACGCGGCCTCGGCGCGGCAGTGGCGACAGGCGAGGTCGCAGGCCCGCGTCACCTCCCAGTAGACCCGGCGGGGCGCCCGGTCGAAGCGGAGGGCGGAGGTCATCCCCCGCTCGCCGACGGCTCGTCACGCTTGCCGATCTCCAGGTAGCCGCGCCGGCCCGGTCCCAGGTACAGCTGCCGGGGGCGCGCGATCTTCTGCTCCGGATCACCCCGCATCTCCTGCCACTGGGCGAGCCAGCCGCTCGTGCGCGGGATCGCGAAGAGGACCGGGAACATCTCCACCGGGAAGCCGATGGCCTGGTAGATCAGGCCGGAGTAGAAGTCCACGTTGGGATAGAGCTTGCGCGAGACGAAGTAGTCGTCCTCGAGCGCGATCCGCTCCAGCTCGAGCGCGATGGGCAGGAGCTCGCTCGGCCGCGTGACCTCGAAGACCTCGTCGGCCATGCGCTTGATGATCCGGGCGCGCGGATCGTAGTTCTTGTACACGCGATGGCCGAAGCCCATCAGCTTGGCCTTGCCCTCCTTGACCTGCCGGATGAACTCGGGGATCCGGTCCTTGGAGCCGACGGAGCGGAGCATCCGGAGCACTTCCTCGTTGGCGCCGCCGTGGAGCGGGCCGTAGAGCGCGGCCACTCCGCCGGCCAGCGCCGAGTACGGATCCACCTGGGAGGAGCCCACGCTGCGCACCGCATTGGTCGAGCAGTTCTGCTCGTGATCGGCGTGGAGGATGAACAGCACCTCCAGCGCCCGCTCGATGGTCCGGTTGGGCTGGTACTTCACCTCGGTCGTCTTGAAGAGCATGTTGAGGAAGTTGCCAGTGTAGGAGAGCTCGTTGTCCGGGTACGCGTACGGCAGCCCCAGGCTGTGACGGAACGCGAAGGCCGCGAGCGTCGGCATCTTGGCGATGAGCCGGATGATCTGGAGCCGACGGGTCTCGGGATCCGAGGCGTCACGGGCTTCCGGGTAGAAGGTGGACAGGGCCGCCACCGTGGAGATCAGCATCCCCATCGGGTGGGCATCGTGATGGAACCCATCCATGAACTTCTTGATGTTCTCGTGGACCCAGGTGTGGTGCGTGATCTGCCAGACCCA
Organism: Candidatus Methylomirabilota bacterium; assembly: GCA_035249225.1. Taxonomy (GTDB): domain Bacteria; phylum Methylomirabilota; class Methylomirabilia; order Rokubacteriales; family CSP1-6; genus CAMLFJ01. The sequence goes on from DATFGS010000063.1 coordinate 6,603, forward strand.
GCCGTCCATCTGATCCAGCGTGGGCAGCTCCCCGTGCAGCAACAGGTGGGCCACTTCCAGGTAGTTGGACCGCTCGGCCAGCTCCTCGATGGGATAGCCGCGGTAGCGGAGAATCCCGCGGTCGCCGTCGATCTCGGTGATCCGGCTGATGGTGGACGCGGTGTTCGTGAAGGCCGGGTCGTACGAGAGGAGACCGAAGTCGTCCGGCCCGGTGCGGATCTGGCGCAGGTCCATCGCGCGGAGAGCGCCGTTGGCGACGGGGAGCGTGTAGGACTTGCCGGTGCGATTGTCGGTGATCGTCAGGGTGTCCGAGGTCATGGTTCTTCCTCCGATCTCGTCGGCATCAGGGGTGGAAGCCTCTCGCCGGGGTCGTCGTGCGGACGAAGGCCCGGACGATATCCGTCTCGGTGATGATGCCGATCAGGTGGCCGTCGTCGAGGACGGGCAGCGCACCGATTCGATGCTCCAGCATGAGCCGGGCGCCCTCGCGGGCGGGGGCGTCCGGGCCGATCGTGATCACCGGGCGGGTCATGATCTCGCCGACCGTGAGCTTGTTGAGGAGATGGCTGATCTCCCCGGCCGACAGGCTGGTGGCCCGGGAGGGGAGGTTGAGCCGGATGTCGCGGTCGGTGACGATGCCGGCGAGGGTTCCGCTCGGGCCCGTCACCGGCAGGTGCCGGATCCTCTCCCTGGTCAGGAGGTTCCGGGCCTGCTGGACCGGCGTGTCCGGACGCACCGTGACCAGCCCGCCGGTCATCAACTCGCGAATCGTCATTGGCGCCTCCACCACCCATGCTCGCCAGCGCGTGCTGGCAGAACCCATCGCAAGCTGCGTGCCGGGGGGGGCGGTGGGCTGACTGCCTGTGTTTCCGCGGACTTTCGGGATGTCCGCCGTGGGCGGGATGGGGAGGACCCGCCCCAGTGGGGCGGCCCGGCGTCGCGTGCTCCTCCTCGCCTGCTCCCCCCCCCGGGGAGGGGGGTCAGGGGCTCAGGGGCTCAGCGCTTCCGCGCCGCGCGCGCGGCCTCGAGCTGGCCCTGGCGCGCGTAGTCGATGGCCTCGCCCAGGATCCGGGCCATCTCCTGGGGCGCGTGGAAGCCCATCGAGTTCTCCGCGGCCACGAAGTCGAGCCGCCATTGCGCCTTGCGGTGGAGCGCGGCCGCCGCCGCGAGCTCCGGCTCGGGCACGCCCGCCTTCTTCGCGGCCACGATCGCGTCCAGCATGTCGGTGGTCGCCTTCGCGGTGCGCTGCAGCAGCGCCTGGTGACGGTCCTGGATGGTCAGGACCCGCCCGTGGAGCTCCGCCTCGGGCACCGCGTGACACGTCTGGCAGGCGCGGTTGACGTTGAGCAGGGGGCTCCGCACCCAGTGGTCGCTCACCTTGAGCGCCCCGACGCGCTGGTAGGGCATGTGGCAGTCCGCGCACGCGACGCCGGCGCGCGCGTGCACGCCCTGGCTCCAGACCTCGAACTCCGGGTGCTGCGCCTTCAGCACCTTCGTCCCGGTCTCCGCGTGCACCCAGTCCGAGAAGCCCTCCGCGTCGTAGTAGGCCTCGATCTCCTCGACGCGCAGCCCGTTGGCCCAGGGGTACGTGACGACCTTGCCCGGGCCCTTGAAGTAGTACTCGACGTGGCACTGCCCGCAGACGAAGGAGCGCATCTCCTGGCGCGAGGCGTCGCGGTTGGGCTCGTAGTCGGCGAGGCCCTGCCGGGCCTTGAGTGCCTTGATGCCGGCGATGAAGCCCGGGCGGGTGACGCGTACGCCCATGGTCTTGGGGTCGTGGCAGTCCACGCACGAGACCGGGTGCTGGATCAGGAGCTGGCCCGACTCGTCCTTCATGTTGCGCGCGTCCGGATACGGCATCCCGGAAACGATCTCGAAGCCCTTGGTGACGTCGCCCTTGCCCGCGTGGCGGTACAGGGCCAGGTTCGAGGCGTGGCAGTGCAGGCACGCGCCCGGCTGCTTGCGCTCGGTGACGCGCCTGGTCTGCTCCTGGTCGAAGAGCGCGAAGGCGTGGCCGCGTCGATCCCGGTAGTCGAGCGCGAAGGCGTAGCCGGCGAAGATCCGCTTGAGCCACGGGTCCCGATCGAGCTTCTGCTCGGCGGGGCCCGCGTCGCTCGCCCCGGGTCCGCGGCCGCCGTACTTCGTCGCGGTGGGCAGCCCGGTCCGGAGGTAGCTGTCGTACTGGTGGGGCCAGTTCAGTCCCCACGGCTTCGGGTCCATCGTCTCCTCGGTGACCTCCGTCACCCGCACGAAGGGCTGGCGGGCCTCCTGCCGGCGCTCGAAGATGTTGGTGAGCAGCGCCAGCAGCAGCACGGTGAGGCCCGCGATCCCGGCGAATCCCAGGATCACGAGCAGCCAGACGCGCGCGCGTCCCCGCATGTGGTCTCCCTCAGCCGCCGGCCCCGTGGCCGGCGCCGGCGTGGCAGTGCAGACAATCGAGCGGGCCGGGCGCATCGCCCGTCACCGCGTGGACGAGGTCGGCGTGGCAGCGCACGCAGTTGGTCCGCACGATCTGCCGGTCCCGCGGGACGATCTCGATGGGCTCCTTGAAGTTCTGCAGGGTGAAGGCCAGCGAGTGGCGGAAGCCCTGATCGGCCTTGGCCACCCACTTCGCCAGGCCCCCGTGGGGCAGATGGCAGTCCACGCAGACCGCGGTGTGGCGATGGCCGCTCTTGAGCCAGGCCTCGTACTGCGGGCTCATGATGTGGCAGTTGAGGCAGGTGCGCGGGTCGGTCGAGAGATACGAGTAGCCCTTGGCGTAGACGAAGGTGAAGGCGCCGATGCCGGCCGGGATCCCGAGGAGGCAGGTGAGCGCCACCGCGAGCCCGAGCGGATTCACCGCGATCAGCCTCTCCCCCGGGCCGCCGCGGACGCCGGCCCGCCGGTGAGCCACACGAACCCCCGCAGGATGTCCGCCTCGGTGACGATCCCGGCCAGCCGGCCGCCGTCCATCACCGGCAGCGCGCCGATCGCGTGATCGAGCATCAGCACCGCGGCGTCCCGCGCCTCGCGGTCCGGTCCGATGGTGATGACCGCGCGGGTCATGACCTCACCCACCGTGAGCTTGGTCAGCAGGTGGTTGATCTCCCACACCGAGAGGCTCGTGGCCTGGGACGGCAGGTTGAGCCGGATGTCGCGGTCGGTCACGATCCCGACCAGCAGGCCGCCCTCGTCGGTGACGAGCAGGTGACGGATCTTCTCCTTGAGCATGAGCTGGCGCGCCTCCAGCACCGGGGTGCCGGGACGCGCGGTGATCAGGTTGGTGCCGGTCATCAGTTCACCGACCTTCATGAGCGTGCTCCTTTCCCGCGCCCCTACCACACGCGGAAGCCCGGCGCGTTGAGCCGGCTGGTGGCGACCAGCCGCGCCAGGGTCGGGCCGTAGGCGATGACGAGAAAGACCACGGCCGTCACCACCCACGGCCGCAGCCGGTCGAGGACGGCCGGCCCGTCCGCGGGCGGCGCCGCGGAGGCCGCGAACTCCGGCACCGCGGGCGCGGGTGCGCGGGACACGGTCACGGTCAGCAGCAGGTTCAGCAGGTAGAGGCAGCCGCTGATGAAGAGCAGCGTGCCCCCCACCCCGACCCAGGGCAACAGCGCGCTCCACTCCGGCTGGAAGTACGAGGCCTGGCTGATCATCGTCCGGCGCGGCATGCCGCGGAGTCCCAGCTCGTGCAGCACGGTGGAGAAGATGAGCATGCCGACGAACCACATCCAGGCCTGGGCGAGCGCCATCCGGGGGCTCCAGAGCGCCCGGCCCGCGAGATGCGGGACGAGCCAGTAGCTGATCCCCATGTAGGTGAGCGTGACCGCGGTGCCCACCGTGGTGTGGAAGTGCCCCACCACGTAGGTGGTGTTGTGCACGACCAGGTTCATGTTGTACGAGGCGTTGATCAGCCCGCCGATGCCGCCCGCGCAGAAGGTCAGCATCGCGAGGAGCTGGGCGGCGAGCGACGGGTCCCCCCACGGCAGCCGGAAGAACCACGCGGCCAGCCCCTTGCCGCCGCGCGCCCGCCCGGCGCCCTCGAGCGAGGCGACCACGTTGAAGAACGTCAGCAGGCTCGGGAAGAACACCGCGAAGGTGAGGAACGCCTGGAAGAGCTTCCAGCCCTCGTGGATGCCGGGGTCGGTCACCTGGTGGTGCAGCCCGAGGGGCGCGGAGAGGATCAGGAAGAGCAGGAAGGAGCCGCGCGCCATCGGATCGCTGAAGAGCCGGCCCCCCGCCTGGCGGGGCACCAGCGTGTACCAGGACACGTAGGCGGGGAGCAGCCAGAAGTACACGATGGGATGCCCGGTGAGCCAGAAGAGCGTGCGCGCGAGCAGCGGGTCGGTCCCCGCCACGAGCCCGAGCGACCACGGGATCAGCATGAAGAGCATCGAGGCGGCCAGGCCGACCGAGGCGAGCGTCCACATCGCCATCGTCACGAGCGACATGAACGCGGCCAGCGGCGTGCGCGCGCCGGGATGCCCGGCGCGCCACGCCCGCTGGCTCAGCGCCAGCCGCAGCGTGATCAGCCACGTCCCGACCACCACCAGGGTGAGGCCCACGTAGAAGGCCCAGTGCGCCTGGAGCGGGGCGTAGAACGTGAACATGACCGTCGCCGCGTCGTTGGCCAGGGGCACCGCCGCCATGAGCAGGCCGGCCAGCATCAGCCAGAAGGTGAGCCACCCGAGCCGCGGGCTGGCCAGGGGGACGCCGTAGGCGCGCGCGCTGATGAAGGGCAGGAAACCCGCGATGAAGAAGGTGGTCCACACCAGGACGTTGAGGACACCGTGCATGCTCACGCTGTGGTAATACGTGTGCAGGAAATACTCGCTCGCCGGGAACTCGACGCCGGCGTGCTCGAGGCCCTGCAGCAGCCCGGTCACGATGCCGCCCAGCAGGGCCACGTTGGCCACCAGCATGTGCGCGCCGGTGAGCCGCTTCTCGGGATCGCTGGCGGTGTCGGGGCTCATGACCGGGGCTCCACGATGACCTTGCCGCCCATGGTGTGGTGCGCGATCCCGCAGTACTCGTGGCACGCCATGAAGAACTCGCCCTCGCGGTCGAACCGGGCGGTGACGCGCGCGATCTGCCCGGGAATCAGCATCACGTTCACGTTGGCGCCCGGAATGAAGAGGCCGTGGATGACGTCCTTGCTGGTGGCCACGAAGGTCACGGTCGAGCCGACCGGGACGCGGATCTCGTTCGGGGTGAACGCCCAGATCTGCCCGATCATGCGCACCTCGTAGCTCACC
>DATFGS010000064.1:0-2861 GCA_035249225.1 Candidatus Methylomirabilota bacterium
CACCGCCGATTGCCTGCCCATCGTGCTCTACGACGCGCGGGCCGGGCGGCTGGCCGCGGTGCACGCGGGATGGCGCGGCACCGTGCAGTCGGTGGCCCGCGCCGCCGTCGGCGAGCTGGCGGCGGTCGGGAGCGCGGCCGCGGACCTGGTGGTCGCGATCGGGCCCTCGATCGGTCCCTGCTGCTACGAGGTGGACGCCCCCGTGATCGCGCGCTTCGAGGCGGCATTCCCGGGCGTCTGGCAGCCGTGGATGACGCCCAAGGGGCCGGGGAAGTGGATGCTCGACCTCTGGTCGGCCAACCTGGATCAGCTCATCGGTGCCGGGGTCAGGCCGGAACGGGTCGATCTGCTGCGCCTTTGCACCGGATGCCGCCCCGATCTGCTCTTCTCCTACCGCCGCGAGCGCGGCGCCGGCCGCCTGGTCACGGTGGCGGCGCTGCCCGAGCGGGCGTGCTAGAATCGCCCCCACTCATGCTGGACATACGCGCCAACCTCGGGCGGGTCCAGGAGGCTGTGGCGCGAGCGTGCGCGCGATCCGGTCGTTCCCCCGACCACGTGCTCCTCATCGCGGTCTCCAAGACGATGGACGCCGAGCGTGTTCGGATGGCCGTCGCGGCGGGCGTCGCGGCCCTGGGAGAGAACCGCGTCCAGGAAGCGCGCGAGAAGATCGAGGCGCTCGGACACCCGGTGCCCTGGCACCTGATCGGCGGGCTCCAGACCAACAAGGCCCGGGAGGCGGCGCGGCTCTTCGACTGGATCCACTCGGTGGACCGCCTCGAGCTGGCCCGGGAGCTCAGCCGCCGCGCCCACGCGGCCGAGCGCACGCTCGACATCCTGCTGCAGGTGAATCTCGGGGACGAGCCGCAGAAGGGGGGCGTGGCTCCCGCGGAGACGAAGCGTCTCTGCGAGGCGGTTGCGGGCCTGCCCGGGCTGCGCGTGCGCGGGCTGATGGCGATCCCGCCCGCCGCGCCCGTGGCCGAGGAGACGCGGCCGCACTTCCGGGCGCTCCGCGAGCTGCGCGACGGCCTCGGTCTCGAGCACCTGTCGATGGGCATGAGCGCCGACTTCGAGGTGGCCATCGAGGAGGGCGCGACCATGGTGCGGGTCGGCACCGCCATCTTCGGCCCGCGGGCGCCGATGGCGAAGGAGAAGCCGTGAGCATCAAGGACAAGAAGGTCGGCTTCCTCGGATCCGGCAACATGGGCGAGGCCATCATCAAGGGCCTGCTCCAGACCGGGCTCGTGCCCGCCTCGTCGATCGCGGCCACCGACGCGCGCGCCGACCGGCTCGAGCAGATCGCCCGGCAGTACGGGATCCGGCCCGCCAAGTCCAACCGGGACCTGGTGGCGGAGTCGGACGTGGTGATCCTGGCGGTCAAGCCGCAGATCATGAGCGCGGTGCTCAAGGACGTGGCGGGCGCGGTCGATCGCGGGCGGCTGCTGATCTCGGTGGCCGCGGGCGTGCCGGTGGCCGCCCTGCGCGAGGCGCTCGGCAAGCCCGCGCGCCTGATCCGGGTGATGCCGAACACGCCCGCGCTCGTGCTCGAGGGCGTCACCGCGATCGCGCGGGCCGACGGTCTCGAGTCCGGCGATCTGGAGATGGCGCAGGAGCTCTTCGGCGCGGTCGGGCGCGTGGTGGTGCTCGACGAGGACCACCTCGACGCGGTCACCGGGCTCTCGGGCTCGGGGCCCGCCTACGTGGCCATCGTGATCGAGTCGCTGGCCGACGGCGGCGTGAAGATGGGGCTCGACCGCGCCACCGCCATGATCCTGGCCACGCAGACCGTGCTCGGCTCGGCCAAGCTCATCCTCGAGACCGGCACGCATCCAGGGCAGCTCAAGGACATGGTGTCTTCCCCGGGCGGCACCACCATCGCCGGCATCGCGGCGCTGGAAGACGGGGGAGTGCGGCGGACATTCATCAGCGCCGTGGAGCGCGCGACGCAGCGCTCTCGCGAGCTGGGGAAGAGATCCTAGCGTGCTCGAACTGATCTTCATGCTGCTCGACATCTACAAGTGGGTGATCATCGCGGCCGCCCTCATCACCTGGGTGAGCCCCGACCCCCGCAATCCGATCGTGACGATCCTCCGTCAGGTCACCGAGCCGGTGTTGGCTCCGGCCCGGAGGCTGCTGCCACCGTGGAAGACCGGCGGGCTCGACTTCTCTCCGCTGATCGTCATCTTCGCCATCCAGCTCGTGGAGTGGGCGCTGCCGCGCCTGCTCTTCCAGGCTCAGCACTGAGGAGGCCGCCGTGCGCATCACCCCCATGGACATCCGGCAGCAGCAGTTCACGGTGCGAATGTTCCGCGGCTTCGACGTCCAGGAAGTGGACACGTTCCTCGAGGACCTGGCCGGCGACTACGAAGCCATGCTGAAGGAGAACACCCTGCTCAAGGAGCATCTCCAGGCCGCGGAGGAGCGCACCCGCGGCCTCGAGCAGCGGGAGCGCATGCTCCAGGAGACCCTCGTCACCACCCAGCGGATGGTCGAGGAGATGAAGGACAACGCCCGGCGCGAGGCCCAGCTCGTCATCAAGGAGGCCGAGATGCAGGGCGAGAAGACCATCGAGGCCGCGCGCACCGCCGAGGCCGCCATCCAGGCCCAGATCAGCCAGCTCAAGCGCACCCGGCGGCAGCTCGCGGAGTCCCTGCGGGCCACGGTGGACATGTACCAGCGCCTGCTGGACCAGGACCTCGAGGCGGATGCGAACCAGAACGACTAAGCCCGGAGGGGGGCTGTGCCCCCCTTCCGGCGGTCGGCGCGCGCCTGACGGCGCGCTCCTTCCTGCCTCTCCCCAAAACGGATTGCGCGGGCGGAGCCCGCGCTCGAACGGGAACAAGACATCGGGGGATCTGGTGGAG
>DATFGS010000065.1:0-4097 GCA_035249225.1 Candidatus Methylomirabilota bacterium
CGGGAGGCGCCGCGGCCACCGCGGGCGCGGGCTTGTCGTAGAACAGCACGCGCCCTTCCTGGCGACTGACCCCGGCGCCGTCCGTGGCGGTGACGATCAGCGTGTTGCGCCCCGGGGCCAGCTTCACGGGCAGGCTGAGCGGCACATCCTTGCCGGGAGCGCCGGGGCCGGGCGTGCCGGGCTCCTGCTGCCGCGCGATCTCGGCGCCGTTGAGCGTGACCACGATTCGCAGCGGGCCGGTGCCGCCAGTCACCTTGCCGGTCAGGGTGATCCGCTCGGCGGCCACGCGGCCCTGGTCCTTGGGATCGGCCAGCGTCACCGCGAGCGCCGCCGCCGCGGGCCGGTCGAGGGCGACCGCCTGGAAGGCGAGCCCGCTCGGATCGCTGCCGTCGGCGCGGACGAGCTGCTGGATGGCCGGGGCGTACCAGAACGCGAGCTCGAGCCGCCGCGACTGGGGCGACACGGCGAGGAAGCGCGGCTCCAGCACCTGCACGATGCGGAACGCCTTGAACACGCCGGCGGGCACGCGTACGTCCTGGTAGGCGTCCACCTTCCAGGTCAGGCGGACGAGGCTCTGGCCGAGCTGCGGGTCGAGGCTCTTGAGCGTGAGCCACGACACGCCCGACTGGCCGACCTCGAGCGGCCACGTGAGGCCCGGCGGCGGCTCGAGCTCGAGCAGCGCCTGACCGCCGCGCACGACCTTGGCCACAGCCAGATCGCGCGTGAGGTGCACCTCGCGGCCCCCGTCCGCCGCGAAGACGTACCGGCCGCCCTCGATCCGGATCAGGTCGTAGGCGCCGTCGCTGCGGATCCACTTGTCGCCGACCGCGTAGGTGGGCCGCTCGGCCTTCGGAGCCTGGGCCCACGCGGTGAGCCCGGTGAGCAGCACGAGGAGGCCGGCGACGGTGCCCGCGACGCTGTGCTTACTGCGTCCTATCCACGTCATGGAAATAGCCTTTTTCTCCACTCGGCCTGCCCTAGAGACTAAGCCCTTCACCGGAGGGCTGTCAACGAACGGCTCTTGACTCGCCGGGCTTCCTGGACCAAGGTAAGGAGCGCTTCCCAGCCGAAGTCAGGAGGAGATCATGCGTCGAATCCTCGTCGTGCTCTCGCTCGGGCTCGTGGCCGGCTGCGCGGACATGCAGGTGAAGGAGATCGAGGAAGCGTCGCGGTCGCGCGTCTTCGTCGCCAACGAGAGCTCGAACAACGTGACGGTCGTGGACGGCGACTCCTTCCAGGTCATCGCCACCGTGGACGCGCGCAACCACGCGACCCACGACCTGGCGGTCTCGCGCGACGGGCGCTGGCTCTTCGCCACGAACCTGGCCTCGGGCCGCCTCTCGGCGATCAACACGCGCGCGCACGAGACGGTGGCCTCCATCGCCACCGGCGACCGCGCCCACGTGGTCACGCTCACCAACGACAACCGGCAGGCCTGGGTCGCCAACATCGGCGAGAACACGATCTCGATCGTGGACACCGGGACCTTCCGGATCCTCGGCACCATCGCGGTGGGCAAGGGGCCGACCGGCCTGACCTTCTCGCGCGACGGCCGCTTCGCCTACGTGAGCAACCAGGGCGACAAGACGGTGGAGGTGATCGACACCGCCTCGCACCGCGTGCTCAAGGCGATCCCGGTGGGGACCAACCCGCACTTCCTGGTGCTGGGCCCCGACGGGCGCATCTGGGGCACCAATACCGGCGGCACCGACATCTACGTCATCGATCCGGCGACCCAGGACAAGGTCGGCTCGATCAACGTGGGGCCGGCGCCGCAGCAGATCGCTTTCGGGTTCAAGGGCCTGCAGGGCCCGAACGCCTACGTCACCGTCGCGGGGCTCAACCGGGTGGTGGTGGTGAGCGCGGATCCGAGCAACCTCCGCATCCTCGAGCAGATCGACGTGGGCCAGCGGCCGAACGGGATCTCGAACAACCGGGAGGGCACGCGGCTCTTCGTGGTGCACGAGATCTCGAACGATCTCAAGGTCATCGACACCGGCAGCAGCTCGGTCCTGGCCACGGTGCCGGTGGGTCGGAAGCCGATCCGCGTCGTCTACCACGGAAACTGAGGCCGCGATGCGCGCGCGGATCTGGCGGGCGGGAGCGATGGTGAGCGCGCTGGCCGTCTGGTCGCTGTGCTCGGGCGGCGGCGCGCGGCCGGCGGCGGCTCAGGGCGTGCCGGTGGGCACGGCGCAGAACGCGGTGGGCACGCTGGTGGTGGTGCGGACCGACGGCATCGAGCACCGGCTGCAGGGGCGCGGGTCGCTGCCGCTCTTCGAGGGCGACGTGCTCCGCACCGAGGCGGCGAGCCAGGCGCTGATCCAGCTCAAGCCCGGCATCCCCGTCGCGCTGAACGAGCGCACCACGGTCAAGATCCTGTCGCGCTGGGACAAGACCGGCGGGACCACGCGGATCCTCCGGGTGAGCCGCGGCGGAGTCTGGGCCAAGGCGGGGACGGGCGCGAACCAGCTCGAGCTCGAGACGCCCGCAGCGGTCGCGGCGGCGCGCGACGCGGAGGTCGACCTGAAGGTGGCCGAGGACGGCCAGAGCTCGCTCACCGTGGTGCAGGGCACCGCCGAGCTGGGCACGCCGTTCGGGGTCTGCTCGGTGCGCGGGGGAACCGCCAGCGTGGGCGCGCGCGGCAGCGCGTGCACCGCCCCGCAGCCCGCGAACGTGGCGGGCGCGGTGTCGTGGAAGCAGGCGGTGTCGCAGTAGGGCTCAGCCGAAGATCAGATACAGCGCGACGCCGAGGAACGCCAGCCAGACCACGATGCCGACGAGGGCCCCCGTCTGGCCCTTGACCGCCTTGCGCCCGGACTTCCGGCTCGAAACGCGGAGGCTGGTGAGCAGGATCAGGACGATGCCCGCCACCAGGATGAGCGCGTCGACGAGGTCCACGGAGTCTTCCATCCGGACTACCCTCGGGAGTGAGCCGCGCGGTCGGGCGGGCTCTCGGCTAGCGCGTCGTCGGTGCGTCGGGCGGGCGGCCGGGGGCGATGCGGACGTCCCGGATCGTCTCGATGCGCGCGCGCCGCTCCAGCTCGTCGGCGTCGAACGCGCTCTCGCGCTGGTCGGCCGACCGGATCACGTAGGCCGGGCCGGTCGAGCCGTCGGGGAACTTGTGCTGGCGCTCGAGCCGCGCGACGACGCCGAGAGGCGTGCCATCCGCCATGCGGCTCAGGGTATCACCGGGACGGAAGAAGAACGCCCATTCGGATTGGCCCCGCGAGCGCGAGGGGGCGGGGGCCGACGCCGGAGCCGGCGGTTCCACGGCCGGCGGGGCCGCGGGCGCCGGAGCCTCGACGCGCGGCTCCACCACCGGATGGGGAGCTTCCCGCCGCGCCGACACGAGGGTGACCACGGTGATCGCCACCAGCGCCCCGAGAAGGGCGCCGCCCAGCACCTTGAGACGGCCCGCGGCGGTGGCAGTCATGACGGACATGGAGAGGCAAGAACAGGGCCAGCCTTCCGTCCAATTATTGCGCGCACTTACCGGCGCCGCGCTGCGTCGCCTGACAAAGTCTGGGCACCCGACCTGACAAGCTCGGGATGCCGGGAGGGCCGGATCACCCCAACTCGCTGATTTCTCGCGGCCTGTGCCGTGGCTTGGGTCTTGCTAGTTTACCCGGGCGGACGAAAGACGTAGTGCCGGGAACGAGCTCCGGAGGGCGAGCGACATGCTGCTGACGACGGTGATCACGGTGGCGTTCATCGGAGCGAGCTCGGCCATACTCTGGCTCTCGATCGGCGCCGACTAGAGCCGATCAGGAGGACAATGGCGGCCATGGACACGCCCGTATCGGAGCAGGGCAGCTCGCTCGAGCTGATGATGAAGCGCGGCGCGCTGGTGTGCGTCGTGGCGATGGGTGGTGTCGCGGTGGCGCTTGCGGTGTGGGCGCTCCGGCGGTGGCAGGACGAGCGTGAATACCAGGCCTGGCGCGACTCGGTGACCGCGGATCCCTACCGGCGCGACCGCAACGGGTTCCCGGTCGGCGCCCAGCTCGGCTACTCGCGGCGGTAACGCCGCTCCGTCGCTCCCTCCGGCGCCCACGCCAGCCGGGCGCCCTCCCGCTGCTATACTGAAGCGCGCGATGTGG
>DATFGS010000066.1:0-3953 GCA_035249225.1 Candidatus Methylomirabilota bacterium
GATCGAGAAGCCGGTGGCGGGCACGTCCCGTCCGATGAACTTGGCGACCATCCGGTCGTAGCGCCCGCCCCCCGCGATCGACGAGGTGCCGCCGCCGTGCTGCACCTCGAAGATGGGCCCGGTGTAGTAGCCCATCCCGCGTACGAGGGTGGCGTCGAAGGCGAGCCGGAAGCGGCCGGCCGCCTGGGTCTCGACGGTATCGAGGATGCGCTGCAGGCCACCCCACACGCCCTCGTCGACCCGTGCCCCCAGCAGCTGGCGCATCGCCTCCGGCGTCGTGCTCGAGGCCAGGAGGTCCAGCATGCGGTCGACCGCGTCGCCGGGGTGCCCGGCCTCCCGGAGCTCGGCCCCGACCCCGTCACGGCCGATCTTGTCGAGCTTGTCGAGCCCGATGAACACCGAGCCCGCCCGCGCCGGATCGAACCCACATTGAGCGACCATGCCGCCGAGGAGGCGCCGGTCGTTCAGGCGGACGGTGAGGTCCTTGAGCCCCAGCGCGGCGAGCGCCTCGGTGGTCGCGAGGATCAGCTCGATCTCCGCGACCTCGGACGCCACCCCGAGGATGTCGATGTCGCACTGGGTGAACTGGCGGTAGCGGCCCTGCTGCGGGCGCTCCGCCCGCCACACCGGCCCGATCTGGATGGCCTTGAGGGGCTGGGGCAGCTTCGCGTGATTGTGGGCGTAGTAGCGCACGAGCGGCACCGTGAGGTCGAAGCGCAGGCCCAGGTCCGCGAGGTCCTCCGCGCCGCCCGCCGCCGCGAGCTTCTCCCCGCGCTTGAGGATCTTGTAGATCAGCTTCTCGTTCTCGCCGCCGTCGCTGCGCAGCAGCAGGCGAAGGCTCTCGACCGCGGGCGTCTCGATGCGGACGAACCCGTGCCGCCGGTAGACCGTCAGGATCTGGGCCATGGCCCAGTCGCGCCGCGCGACTTCCTCGGGGAGCACGTCCCGCATGCCGCGGGGCGGCGAGGCGTCGAGGCGGGGCGGGTTCGTCAGGGGCGGCCCTAGTCCTGCGGCACGGTCATGATGATCTGCGTCTCGCCGCCGGCCTTCAAGAGCACGTTGTTGTACCGGACCACCGAGGCGATGATGGTCGGCTGGCCCGCGTCCTCGGTCTTGTAGGCGCCCAGACAGGTGATGCCGCCCTCGAAGCCCGAGTTGATCGACTGCAGCCGGAAGCCGGCCGGCCCCTTGAACACCACCGCGAGGAGGCCCTCGCGCACGAGGTTCTGGGGCACGATCAGCTCGTCCACCCCGTCCCCGTCGAGATCCACCGCGAGCGGGGTCGGCTCGATCTTGAAGAACTTGCTGCGGTCCATTCTCGAGCTCACCACCGCGCCGACCAGCTCGACCGTCATGTAGCCGCCGCCCACCGCGGTGGAGGAGCGCCACAGCTCCTCGCCCTCGTTGACGATCTGGAGCCGGTTGTACTCATCGATGATGGCGAGCGACCGCGTGTCCTTGCCCATCACGTTGGAGAAGGCGGCGCCCATCGGCCGGAACGAGCCGGGCACGCGCACCGTCCTGTCGTGGACGAGCTTGCCGTTCTTCAGGATCATTTGGTCGGCCTGCCCCGGCGTGAAGAAGTTCTCGGAGCTGAAGCGCTGGGTCCACAGCGTCTGCTTCACGCCCTCCCCCTTGAGATCCACCGCGAACAGGAAGTCGGACACGTACTCGATCATCGTGTACGGCTTGCCGTCCCGCGAGGAGATCACGAAGGCGTTGAGCCCGGCCTTGGGCGCGTACCGGTTGCCGATGACCTCCAGGTTGCCGTCGCCGTCGAGATCCGCGAGCTGCAGGGAGAACACGCGGCCCAGGCTGCGCACCGACCGGCTCCACTCCGGCTCGACCTTCTGGTCCACGATCCGGTACATGTAGATCTGGTCGCCGTCGCTCACCACCATGCGGGGGGTCTTGTCCTTGGGAGCGACCGCGATGTCCATGGCCAGCACCGGGAACTTGAACTTGGCCACCTCGCGGAGCGGCAGCGAGTTCTCGCCGGTCGAGTAGCTGCCCGCCTCCAGCTCGCCGCCCAGGAGCCGCTGCAGGAGCGAGCGCTGCTTGGCCTGGGGCGGATTGGCGGGGCCGCCCTGGGAGAACCGCGGGCCGGGATTGGCGGCGCGCAAGGTCGAGGGCGGGACGAAGAACGACGTGGTGACCGCGGCGTCCGCGCGGGGGGCCGCGAAGAAGCGGACGTCCATGAAGGGCCGGCCCTGGACCCGCGTGAAGTGCACGGCGAGGATGTTGTCCGCCTTGAACCGCTCGGCCGACTCGCGCACACCCTTGCCGCCCAGGAAGTCGGCGGCGGTCAGCCGCTGCTGGGCGAGGAACACGTTGATCGTGTCGCCCATGGTCACCTTGAACCGGCCGGTGGCGGCCAGGCGCTCCACCAGCTCCTGGGTCGCGGTCTCGACCAGGGTCTCCCGCAGGCTCCCCAGGAGCGGCAGGAGCACGATGCCGACCTTGCCGGAGGAGACCCGGAACCGATCACCCGCCTTGATCTCGACGCCCGCAGGCGGCGTCGCCACCGCGAAACCCTCCTGCGCCTGGGTGATCCGGGCCAAACCGAGCGAATCCTCGGCCCGGCCGAGCAGCTCGCCGGTCCGCGGATGCTTGATCTCCCGGCCCTCGCGAAAGAGCTCCACGTCGAGGCCGGGCCGCGCCCCGTCCTTGGCCCCGGCCCCGAGCGTGAGCGCGCCGGGTCGGACCTCCAGCACCTCGCCCTCGAACTTGGGGAAGAGGTCCAGGAGCTGCTCCACCAGAGCGGTCATCGGCGCCGAGCTGGCCGGGCCGGGCGGAGGCGTCGGCGTGGCCGGCGACTGAGCCGAGGCGCTCCCCGCCGCGAAGACGGCCAGGAGCAGCAGCGGTGCGATATCGCGAAGACGTCTGTTCATCAATCCCTCGGCGAAGCGCCCTCGAGGTTGGAGCGGTCGGCGCCCCGTCGGCGCTCCCAGGCCACCACGGCCTTGAAGGTCGTCGCCTGGGGCGGATGCTGGATGACGATGTAGACCCAGTCCGCGAACAGGGGATTCGAGCTCTCCCCGACGATGGCGGCGATTCCCTGCCCGAGCCCGGTCGACCGGGAGAGGTACCGGTCCCACAGGGTCGGCCCACGGTCCTCGTAGAACCGCAAGAAGTCGAGCGGGTAGGTGACCGCGGTCTGCAGAGCCGGCGAGCCGGTGACGCGATAGGGCAGGTAGTGGCGCAGCGCGGGAGACTCCCCGGCCGCCACCGGTACGCCCTGAAGCGCGACGTGCATCACCTCCTGGGTCCGGGTCGTCGTGGGCGCGATCACCCAGACGCTCCGCTCGCCGGGATTGCCCGGCCAGACCACCTCGTCCCAGCGCCTCGACCCCTCCGCCGGCTTGATCTCGGCGATCACCTTCACGGCCCGGAATGACCCGGCGAGAGCCTCCCAGCCGTAGCGGAAGGTCCGATCGTAGAGCAAGGCTCCACTCGGCAGCCGATCCGCGTCCAGGGCCCGCCCCAGGCGCTCCATCACCAGATCACCCGAGCCGGTGCCGAGGGGCCCGTCGAAGTAGTGGACGAAGCTGTCGCGGTAAAGACTGGCCACCTGCAGCCGGTACTCGGCGGCCATCGCTGGACCGGCGAGGCCCAGGATGAGGACCAGGCCGACGAGAGCCTTCCACATGAGCGTGACTATACGTCGGCGGCCGGGTGGCGGCAAGAAACCGTGAAAAAACAACGGGCCCGGGGGTTGCCCCCCGGGCCCGAAGCGACTGCGGTCTCGCGTCTTAGAACGTGAAGCGGACGCGAGAGGTCAGCATGAACGGGTTGTGCGTGTTGCGGGGGCCAAGCGTGGGATCGGTCACCCCGTCCAGCGCCTCGCCCATGAACATGTAGCCGAACTGGTTGTCCCAGACCAACCCGGGCGCGAACCGCCAGGTGATCAGGGCCATCAGCTCGGTACCGACGTAGCGCTTGTTCTCACGCGG
>DATFGS010000067.1:0-2611 GCA_035249225.1 Candidatus Methylomirabilota bacterium
AGCACCTTCCGGCGCGCCATGGAGGAGGGCCTGATCGACGGCCGGCGCTCGATCCAGGTGGGCATCCGCGGGCCGCTCTACGGGCCGGAGGACTTCGACTTCCACCGCGAGCACGGTTTCGAGGTGATCCGCATCGAGGACGTGAAGGAGCACGGGGTCGCCTCGGTCGTGGAGCGCCTACGCCGCCTGGCCGGCGGGCCGGTCTACTGCTCGTTCGACGTCGACGCGGCGGACCCGGCCTACGCGCCCGGCACCGGCACCCCGGAGGCGGGGGGTCTCACCTCGTACGAGGCGCTCGGCCTGGTGCGGGGGCTGCGCGGGCTCGAGCTGGCGGGGGCCGACATCGTGGAGGTCTCGCCGCCCTACGACGGGCCCGGGGCCATCACCGGCGTGCTCGCTTCCAACCTGCTCTTCGAGCTGCTCTCGGTCGTCGCGCTCGCCCGCTAGGGCGCGCCCCCGCGTGCTAAGATGACGCCCGTGAGATCGGCCAAGCACCGGCCTCTCCTGATCGTCGTCGCCATCCTGCTGGCTTCCGCGGTGCTGCTTTCCATCGCGGGCCCGGCCTCCGCGGTTTCGGCGGTCTCGCTCATCGAGCTGGACTCCGCCATCACCCCGGTCACGGTCCGGCTGCTCGCGAGCGCGATCGAGCGCGCGCACGCCGAGGGCTCCCAGGCCCTCATCGTGCAGCTCAACACGCCCGGCGGGCTCGAGCGGTCGATGCGCTCGATGGTGCAGAGCATCCTGGCCTCGCCGATCCCGGTGATCGTCTACGTGGCGCCGGGGGGCGCCCGCGCCGCCTCCGCCGGGGTCTTCATCACGATGGCCGCTCACGTGGCCGCGATGGCCCCCGCGACCAACATCGGCGCCGCGCACCCGGTGGCGGTCGGGGGCGGCGGCGACAAGGAGATGATCAAGAAGGTGGAGAACGACGCGGCCGCCTTCGCGCGCACCATCGCCACCGAGCGGGGGCGCAACGCGGAGTGGGCCGAGAAAGCGGTGCGCTCGTCGGTCTCGGCCACCGAGCGGGAGGCGGTCAAGCTCAAGATCGTGGACCTGGTGGCGGAGAGCGTGCCGGATCTCCTCGCGAAGATCGACGGCCGCCCCGCGAAGACGTCGAAGGGCCAGGTCACGCTCGCCACCAAGGGGGCGCCGGTCAACGTCATCGAGGTGCGCTTCCGCGATCGCTTCCTCGCCCTGATTTCGGACCCCAACATCGCCTACCTGCTGATGATGGCGGGCATGCTCGGCATCTTCTTCGAGCTGTCGAACCCGGGCGCGATCCTGCCGGGGGTCATCGGCGGCATCTGCCTGATCCTGGCCTTCTACGCCTTCCAGAGTCTGCCCGTGAACTGGGCCGGCCTCCTGCTCCTGCTCTTCGGCGTGGTGCTGCTGATCGCCGAGGTGAAGGTGGTCAGCCACGGCGTCCTCGCGGTCGGCGGCGTGGTCGCCATGCTGATCGGCTCTCTCATGCTCTACGACTCCCCCGAGACGACCGGCATCCGGCTCTCCTGGTACGTGGTCGTCCCCACCGTGGGCACGACCGCCGGGCTGGTCTTCTTCGCGGTGTCGATGGGCATTCGCGCGCTCTACCGGCCCTCGGTGACCGGCGAGTCCGCCATGGTGGGACGGGTCGGGGTGACACGGTCGGCGCTCGCGCCCGAGGGGCAGGTGATGATCGACGGCGAGCTGTGGCGGGCGGTGAGCCAGGACGGCACGGTGGCGGCGGGCGAGCCGGTCCAGGTCGCGGCCATCGACGGCCTCACCCTCAAGGTCATCCGGTCGGCGCAACGCCCCTAGCACTCCCAGGAGGCCGCACATGGAAGGCGTCCAGCTCCTCTTCGGCATCATCCCGGTCGCGATCATCCTGCTCTACATCTTCTTCTCCTCGTTCCGCATCTTGCGCGAGTACGAGCGGGGCGTGATCTTCCGGTTCGGCCGGCGGACCAACGCGATCTTCAACCCCGGGGGCGACGGCACCGGCCCCGGCCTCGTGCTCCTGATCCCGTTCATCGACAAGATGGTCAAGGTGAGCCTCCGCACGATCACCATGGACGTGCCGCCCCAGGACGTGATCACGCGCGACAACGTCTCGGTGAAGGTAAACGCGGTGATCTTCTTCCGCGTGCTCGACGCGGCGAAGGCGGTCATCAGCGTGGAGGACTATCTCTACGCGACCTCCCAGATGGCGCAGACCACGCTGCGGAGCGTGCTCGGCCAGCAGGAGATGGACGACCTCCTCGCGGGACGGGAGAAGATCAACGAGGAGCTGACCCGCATCATCGACCAGCACACGAACCCGTGGGGCGTGAAGGTGGCCGCGGTGGAGGTCAAGAACGTGGACCTGCCGCAGGACATGCAGCGCGCGATGTCCAAGCAGGCCGAGGCCGAGCGCGAGCGGCGCGCGAAGGTCATCAACGCGGAGGGCGAGTTCCAGGCCGCGGCCAAGCTGGGCGAGGCGGCCGAGGTGCTGATGCGCTTCCCGATCGCGGTCCAGCTCCGGTATCTCCAGACGATGCGCGAGGTCGCCTCGGAGCGGAACACCACGACCTTCTTCCCGCTGCCGCTCGACCTGTTCACCCCGCTCCTGCGCGCCTTCGGAGCCGATTCGCAG
>DATFGS010000068.1:0-1222 GCA_035249225.1 Candidatus Methylomirabilota bacterium
ACGTTGGCGCCCGGAATGAAGAGGCCGTGGATGACGTCCTTGCTGGTGGCCACGAAGGTCACGGTCGAGCCGACCGGGACGCGGATCTCGTTCGGGGTGAACGCCCAGATCTGCCCGATCATGCGCACCTCGTAGCTCACCGGCCCGGTCTGCACGACGCCCGGCTGGTCGAAGGGCGCGGTCTCGGTGACCTTGGCCGGATCGACGCGGCCCGCGATGCTCGGCACGTGGATGCCCGCGCCGAAGGCGGTGACGAGCAGCGCCGCGAGCATGCCGACCGGGATGGCGATGCTCGGGAGGATCCACGCCAGCTCGTAGAGATAGACGGTCGCGCCTGGCTTCATGGCCTAGCCTCGTATCCAGAGCCGCAGGTACGTGTTGACCCAGAAGCACACGATGATCACCAGGTAGATCAGGATGAAGACGAGCGCGCCCCTCGGGTGCTCCTCCTGCTCCTCTCCCCGGTCCATCCCCCGTTCCGTCCCGGAAGGGGTCATACCGGCAGCCCCCGGTGCCCGGGGCGCTCGGCCGCCCGCTTCTGATCGAGCGCTTCGCCCCGGATGCGCGTCCGGCAGCTCTCGCAGACGAGGTCCTCGCTCGCCTTGCCGCACACCAGGCACGGCCGCGGGGCGCTCGCGACCGCCGGCACGGCCGCGCTCCGCTCCGCGAGGACCGCGGCCGGCACGGTCAGGACGAGGCACGGCGCGAGACGGACCACCGTCTCGGCCACGCTGCCGAGGATCGCGTGGGTGATCCCGGTGCGGCCGTGGGTGCCCACCACGATGAGATCGATCCGCTTCTCGCGCGCGTAGTCGACGATGTTCCGGCCCGCCCACCCGCTCAGCAGCACGGTCTCGATGCGCAGCCCCTGGGCGAGGCTCCGGCCGACCTGGGCCAGGTGCTCCGCGGGCAGCGACGGATCGGTGACCGGGGGCACCACGTGGAGCACGTGCAGGCGCGCGCCGGCCTCGAGAGCCATCTCGCGCGCGATGCGTCCCGCCGCCTCCGACGCCGGCGAGAAGTCGGTCGGGAACAGGATCTCGTTCAGCTTCATGGCCGATCTCCTCCTGGATTGCCGCTCATTTGACGATCAGCACCTCGACCGGCGCGTGCTTCACCGCGGCCTCCGCGACGCTCCCGAGCAGGAAGTGGGTGACCGCCCCCGCGCCCCGCGCGCCCAGCACGAGCGCGTCGGCCCGCTCCGCGCGCACCGTCGCGAGGA
>DATFGS010000069.1:0-9251 GCA_035249225.1 Candidatus Methylomirabilota bacterium
GCAGTTGGCGGTCACGTTGTAGCGGGCCATGTCGAGCGCCACCACCTTGGTGAAGCCCACGATGCCGAGCTTGGCCGCCGCGTAGTTGGCCTGGCCGATGTTGCCCACCAGGCCGGAGGTGGAGGTCATGTTGATGATGCGTCCCCACTTCCGCTCCCGCATGTGGGGCACCGCGGCCCGCGTCACCGCGAAGGTGCCCTTGAGATGGGTGTTCACCACCCCGTCCCACTCCTCCTCGGTCATGTTGAAGATCATGCGATCGCGGAGAATGCCCGCGTTGTTCACCACGATGTCGACGGCGCCGAAGTGGTCGAGGGCGGCCTGCACGATGCGCTGGCCGCCCGCCATGCTGGCCACCGACTCGTAGCTCGGCGCGGCCTGGCCGCCCTGCCCCTTGATCTCCTGGACCACGTCGTCGGCCGGCCCGCGCGCGTCGCCCGCCCCGTCGGAGCCGCCGCCGTAGTCGTTCACCACCACCTTGGCCCCGTGCTTCGCCAGGAGCAGTGCGATCTCGCGGCCGATGCCGCGCGCCGCGCCGGTGACCACCGCGACCTTGTCCTTGAGCATCATGGAGATCTCTTAACCCCCTTTTGTATTCGCTCGGCTCGCCTTCGGCTGCACCTCGCCAAGCTCGAACATTAAATTACACCGCTCGCGGCGAGCGAGTCGATCTCCGCAGTCGTGAAGCCGGCCTCGGCGAGCACGTCGCGGCTGTGCTCGCCCAGCAGCGGCGCCGGGGTGCGGATGGTGCCCGGGGTCTTCTCGAGCTTCACCGGGGTGGCCACCGTCTTGAAGGCGCCCGCGCGCGGATGGTTCTGCTCGGTGATGAAGCCGGTGGCCACCACCTGGGGGTGCCGCACCAGCATGGGATAGTCGTTGACCGGGGCGCAGAGCACGTCGGCCTGCTCGAGCACCTCCATCCAGTGGGCGACCGGGCGCGCGCGGAACACCGGAGCCAGGATCGCCTCCAGCTCTCCGCGGTGGGCCAGCCGGTCCTGCCGGGTGGCGAAGCGGGGATCGGAGCCGAGCGCGTCCACGCCGACCGCCTTGCAGAAGGGCAGCCACAGCCGATCCACCCACGCGGCGACGAAGATCCAGCCGTCCGCAGCCTCGAACGCCTGGTAGGGCACGATCTCGGGATGGCCGCTGCCGTAGCGCGGCAGCGCCTCCCCGGTCTCGTGGAAGACAGAGAGGCGCGCGGTGTGGGCGAAGAGCATGCCGTTCAGCAGCGACGCGTCCACGCGCTGCCCTTGGCCGCTCGCGGCGCGCGCGATCAACGCGGTGAGGATGCCCTGGATCGCGAGCATGCCGCCCAGGGTGTCGGCCACCGGGGCCCCGCACAGGACCGGGCCGCCGTCGGGCTCACCGGTGATCGCCATGAGGCCGCCCAGGGCCTGGGCGAGCGAGTCGAGGCCGGGCTTCTCGCGCCAGGGGCCCTCGGGCCCGAAGGCCGAGATCGAGCAGTAGACGAGGCGGGGGTTCAGGCCCTTGACCGAGTCGTAGTCGATGCCGAGCCGCTCGGCCACGCCGCCGCGGAAGCCCTCGATGATCACGTCGGCCCACGCGGCGAGCCGGTGGAAGGCGGCCCGGCCCTCCGGCTGCTTGACGTCGAGACAGATCCCGCGCTTGTTGCGGTTGACCGTGAGGTGCAGGACGCCCTCGCCGTTGCGGACCGCACGCGGGTATACCGAGCGCCCGGCGTCGGGCGCCTCCCGCGACTCCACCTTCACCACGTCGGCGCCCATGTCGGCGAGATACATGCCGCAGATGGGCCCCGCGATCAGGTGGGCCAGCTCGAGAACCCGCACGCCGTGGAGGGGCGGGCGCAGAGGGTCGGCCATGACCGCATCACCCTAGCACAGATCAGCCGCGGCTGGTCCGCATCAGGGCGGCGGTGAACTCCGCGCCCAGGATGAAGACCACGCCCGAGTAGTAGGCGAACATGGCCAGCGCCACCAGGACGCCGAGGGGGCCGTACACCTGATCGTAGACCCCGAAGGAGAGGATGTACCAGCGGAAGAGCTGCTTGGCAGCCTCCCACAGGACCGCGGCGAGGAGGGCCCCCGCGAGCGCCGCGCCCACCGGCACCCGGCGGTGCGGGAAGTAGCGGTACGGGACGAAGAAGAACGCGGTGCTGAGCGTCAGGGCCAGGGCGAGCGACCACGAGCGCACCCACTGGGACGGGATGCCCATGGTCTGGAAGAGCAGGATCTTGAGCCAGCCGAAGACGTCGCTGATGACGAGGCTGCCGAGGAAGAGCACGCCCATCGCCACCACCATGACCATGTCCCGGAGCATGCCGCGGAGGAAGCCGGGGCCGCCCCGGAACCCGAAGATGTCGCTGAGGACGACCCGGATGGAGTTGAAGAGCTGGCTCGCGAAGACGAGCAGGATCGCGGTGCCCAGGAGGCCGGAGAGGCGGCGGCGCCGGATGATGGCGGCGAGGGCCTCGTGGAGCTCGCTCTTGTAGACCGGGACGATCGCGGAGAGCTGGTTGAGGACCGCGTCCATCACGGTGCGCCGGCTCAGCACGAAGCCCGCCACCGACACGAAGAAGAAGAGGACCGGGATGAGGCCCACCATGAAGTTGAACGCGAGCCCCGAGGCCAGGAACATCCCGCGGCGGGCGCGGAAGTTCGCGGTCGCGGTCCTGAGCGCGCCGATCACGAGCCCGCGCCCTCCATCCGCTCGGCGGGAGCTACACGACGCTCCGGATCAGGCCGCCGTCCACCTGGACCGCGGTGCCCGTGATGTAGGACGCGCGCGCGGACGCGAGGAAGACCACCATCGCGGCGAACTCCTCCGGCGTGCCGATCCGCCCCATCGGGATGTCGGCGGAGGACAGCGCCATCTGCTGGTCCATCGTGATGCCGGCGCGCTTGGCCCGGTCGGTCTGGTGCTCGAGGAACCGGTCGGTCAGGATGCGGCCGGGCAGCACGAGGTTGACCGTGATGTTGTCCTTGGCCAGGTCGCCCGCGAGCGTCTTGAAGAGGCCCGCGATACCGGGCCGGATGCCGTTGGAGAGCACGAGGCCGTCCACCGGCTGCTTCACCGAGCTGGACTGGATGGCGAGGATCCGGCCCCAGCGCGACTTCTTCATGTGGGGCAGCGTCTCGCGGATGAAGCGCACCGTCGAGAGATGGACCTGCTCGAAGGCCTTCGTCCAGTGCTCGTCGGTCATGCTCTCGAAGGGCCCGGGGGGCGGGCCTCCCACATTGGCCACCAGGATGTCCACGCCGCCGAAGGCCCGGTTGGCCTCCGCCACCACCTTCGAGATGTCGGCGGCGCGGCTCGCGTCGGCGGTCAGGGCCAGCACTTCCGCGCCGGTCTGCCCCTTCACCTCGGCGGCCGCGTCGTGGAGCGCCGCCTCGCCGCGGGCGCACATCACGACCCGCGCGCCTTCCGCGGCGAGCCCCAGCGCGCTCGCCTTGCCCATGCCCTTGCTCGCCGCCACCACGAGGGCGGCCTTGCCCTTGATGCCCAGATCCATGGGGGCCCCTTTGTCGGACTGCGCGAATCAGGATGTCTGCTTGTAAAAGTCGGCGCGGTCGCCGCCGGTCACCGAGAGCCGGCGCACCTCGTTGTCGCGCATCACCTCGAGCGTCATCTTCTCGCCCGGCGCGTGCTTCCAGAGCGCGAGGTAGAGTTCCTTGCGGGTCGGGACCTCCTGGGCGTCGAGCGACACGATGACGTCGCCCTCCTGGATTCCCGAGCGCGCGCCCGGCCCGTTCGGCACGAGCCCGGCCACCACCACGCCCTCTTCCAGCACGTGGGCGAAGACGCCCAGCCAGGCCCGCTGCGGGCGGCTCGCCACCCGGCCGAAGCGCATGAACTCCTGCTGGTTGCGGCGGTAGTACTCTCCCGGGATCGCGAGCGAGCAGCGCGCGATCCCGTTGAGGTTCAGCGAGACGACGCCGACCATGCGGCCGTTCAGGGTGAAGAGCGGGCCGCCCCCGAAGCCGGGATTGGAGGCGCTCGAGACGATCCCGCGCTCGAGCAGGTACTCCCAGTACTCCTCGAACTCCCCGAGGTGGGTGACGAGACCGCCCGCCACGCGGCGCTCGCGGGGCCCGGTGGAGCCGATCGCGAACACCGGCTCCCCGCGCACGAGCGTCTCGGAGTCCCCGATGGACACCGCCTGGAGCCCCTGCCGCTTCACGCGGAGCAGGGCCAGCCCGATCTCGAAGTCCTGCGCGACGATCTCCGCCTTGAGGGCCCGTCCCCGTCCGAGGGTGACCTGGAGCGTCTCCGCACCCATCACCACGTAGTTGACGGTGAGGATGAGGCCCGCGGGATCCACCACCGTGCCGGTGCCCATCCGCTCGTCACCCAGGATGCGGGTGGAGGGATGGCTCGAGGGCACCTCGGCGTGGATGTGCACCACCGACGCGAGCAGATGCTTGACGATCTCGACCGAAGCGTCCATGACGTGCGTGCCGGATCACGCTAGCATGCGCGGCCCGGCGCTGGCAACGCGGCGGGCTATTTCAGGTGCCGCGCCAGGAACTCCTCGACCCGGCGGCGGGCGTCCGCGGCCGCCTCCGCCTGGTAGGACACGGTGGCGCCGAAGCCGCCCGGTCGGTTGTCGTTCTCCACCTGGGTCTGCACCTCGAGTCGCTGCCCCTCGACGTCGAAGTAATGGTAGGCGCCCGGATACGTGACGATGGTGGCGTCGGCGCCGCGACCGCGCATGGCCTCCACCATCTCCCGGCACTTGGCCGCGGGTGTCCAGTCGTCGGCCTCGCCGATGAGCACGAGCAGCGGCCGGACCACCCGCTCCCCCACCAGCGAGAAGCAGCCGCCCGGGTAGACCCCGACGCCCGCCGCGAAGCCGGTGACCGGCAGCGCGACGCCGCGACGGCGGGCCCGGTCGAGGCTCGGGCCGTTGATCACCGCCATGGCGTAGACGCCGCCCTGCGACCAGCCGATGGCGGCCACCCGGTCCGCCCGGACCTCCGGGAGCGATTGCAGGTAGCGGAGCGCGCCGAAGGCATCGTCGAAGCGCGCGGTGATCGGCGGATCGTCCGGCCCCGAGCGACAGTCGCCCTTGACCCCCCGCGGGCCGAAGCTGTCCACCACCAGCGCCACGTAGCCGCGCTCGGCGAGCCAGCGCGCCCAGCGGAAGGACTGCGCCTCGAGGCCCGCGCAGCCGTGGAGCTGCACCACCGCGGGAAAGGGGCCGGGGCCCGCGGGCCGGACCATCGTGGCCTCGATCGTCACCGGGGCGCCGGGCGTGACGCTCGCGAAGCGCACGGTCTGGCGGGCGTGCGCGGCGCAGCCCGCGAGGAGCGTCGCCGCCGTCAGCGCCGCCGTGATCCGGTGCACGGGCCGAGCATACCAGGAGACCGCTCGCCGACGCACCCGCGCGCGGCCGCTGCGGTAGAATGCGCCAGGAGGTGCCGACCATCCGGGAGGCGGGCGAGCCGGGAACATGACCGACGAGCCGTCGCGGGAGACGCGCGCGGAGGCGCAGCGCCACTTCCAGCAGGGCTACGAGGCCCAGATGCAGGGGCGTCTCGAGGAGGCGGTCGCGCACTACCAGCGGTCCATCGCGCTCCACCCGACCGCGGAGGCCCACACCTTCCTCGGCTGGGCCTACAGCTACCAGGGGCGGCCCGAGGACGCGATCGCCCAGTGCAAGATCGCGATCTCGGTGGACCCGGACTTCGGGAACCCCTACAACGACATCGGCGCGTACCTGATCGAGCTCGGGCGCGAGGAGGAAGCGGTGACCTGGCTCGAGCGCGCGAAGCAGGCGGCCCGCTACGAGCCGCGCCACTATCCGTACTTCAACCTGGCGCGCATCCACGTCAAGCGTCACGAGATCCTCGCCGCCATCCGGGAGCTGGAGGGCGCGCTGGCGATCGAGCCGCGCTACGTGACCGCGCGCAAGGAGCTGCACCGGCTCCGCGGCCTGCTCAATTGACCTCGATCCCGCTGCCGTTCTACGACAATCCCCTCCTCTTCGGGCACGACGCCACCCGCGGCCTGCTCGCCTTCCGCCCCGCCGAGAGCCACGTCACCGTCTACGCGCGGAGCGAGGGAGCGGTGACCACCGCCGACGAGCCGTTTCGGCCGTTCCTGCTCCTGTCCGATCCCGATCTCCTCAAGGAGCTCAAGGGCGACGTGGAGGTGACGCCGCTCGACGGGGGCGGCGCCTACCGCTGGCTCGCGGAGTGCCCGTCGTGGGCGCAGGCCCTCCGGGTGCGGGACCACTGCCTGCGCGTCTCCGGCAAGAGCGCGGGGGCCCCCGACGCGCCCTACCGGTTCCTCAACGATCCGGTGCACCAGTTCCTGCTGCGCTCCGGGAAGACCTCGTTCCTCGGGATGGGCTTCGGCGACCTGCGGCGGATGGCGCTCGACATCGAGGTGACCACCGCGCCGGGCTTCGAGTTCCCGAACGCGGCGCGCGAGTCCGACCGCATCATCGCGATCGCGATGGCCGACTCCACCGGGTTCTCCACCGTGCTGTCCGGGGCCGAGATGACGGAGGCCCAGCTCCTGGCCGAGTGCTCGCGCCTCCTCCGCGAGCGCGATCCCGACGTGCTGGAAGGCCACAACATCTTCCGCTTCGATCTCGAGTACCTGGAGGCGCGGGCGCGGCGGCACCGCGTCCCTCTCGGGTGGGGGCGCGACGGCTCGGTGCTGCGCGGGTATCCCTCGCGCATGCAGGTGGCGGAGCGCGCGATCGGGTACCGGCGCTACGGGGTGGTGGGCCGCCACATCGTGGACACCTGGATCCTGGCCCAGCTCTACGACGTGGGCGCGCGCGATCTCGAGTCCTACGGCCTCAAGGACGTGGCGAGGCACTTCGGGGTCGCCGCGCCCGACCGGACCTATCTGCCGCCCGAGGAGATCCCGCGGATCTTCGTCGAGGACCCGGAGCGGCTCATGGCCTACGCGCGCGACGACGTGCTGGAGACGCTGGCGATCTCCGCCATCCTCTCGCCGCCCTACTTCGTGCAGGCGCAGGCGCTGCCCTTCGACTACCAGACCACCGTGCTGCGCGGCAACGCGACCAAGATCGACGCGCTGCTGATGCGGGAGTACCTTCACCGCCGCCAGGCGGTGCCCGCGCCCGGGCAGGGCCGCGGGGTCGCGGGCGGCTACACCGCGGTGTTCCAGCAGGGAGTGGCCCGCGGCGTGCTGCACGTGGACGTGACCTCGCTCTACCCGTCGCTGATGCTCGGGCAGGACCTCTTCCCGGCCTCCGACCGGCTCGGGGTCGGGGCGTCCCTGCTCCGCGACCTGCGCGACTTCCGGGTCTCGGCCAAGCGGCTGGCCCGGGAGGCGGCGGCGCCGGAGGATCGGATCTTTCTGAACGCGCTGCAGCAAACCTTCAAGATCTTCATCAACTCGTTCTACGGCTACCTCGCGTTCTCGCAGGGCCACTGGAACGACTTCGACGTGGCCAACCGGGTGACCGGCGAGGGCCGCCGGCTCGTGCAGGCCCTGCTCGACCGGCTCGGCGAGCTCGGCGCCACCGTGGTCGAGGTGGACACCGACGGGATCTACTTCGTGCCGCCCGCGACGGCGTCCGAAGACCATCTCGTGAGCGAGCTCTCCGCGGTCCTCCCGGAGGGGATCCAGCTCGAGCTGGACGGGCGCTACGTGGCGATGTTCAGCTACAAGATGAAGAACTACGTCGTGCTCGACGAGCGCGGCAAGCTCCTCATCAAGGGCTCGAGCCTGCGCTCGCGCGGCATCGAGCTCTTCCAGCGGCTCTGGATGGAGGAGATGTTCCGCCTCCTCCTCACCGGCCGACGGGACGAGATCCCCGCCCTGGTCGCCCGCTGGGAGGAGGACTTCCGGACGCACCGGGTGCCCCTCAAGCAGTTCATGAAGACGGACACGCTGCAGGAGTCGCTCGGGGTGTACCGCCAGAAGCTCCAGGCGGGCGCGCGCAACGTGGGCGCGGCCTACGAGCTGGCCCAGGGCTCGAGCCGGTCGTACCAGCCGGGCGATCAGATCTCCTACTACGTGACCGGCGACTCCAAGCGCGTCAAGGTCAACGAGGCGGCCAAGCTCGCGACCGAGTGGAGCCCGGCCGCGCCCGACGAGAACACCGCGTACTACGTGGCCAAGCTCCAGGAGCTCTACGAGAAGTTCCGGCCCCTGATCGAGCAGGACGGCCTCTCGCCCGTCGTCGAGGCCGAGCCCGCCCCCGCCGCGCCCGAGCAGGGCCGCCTCTACGAGG
Source organism: Candidatus Methylomirabilota bacterium (assembly GCA_035249225.1). GTDB lineage: Bacteria > Methylomirabilota > Methylomirabilia > Rokubacteriales > CSP1-6 > CAMLFJ01. The sequence continues at coordinate 8,198 of DATFGS010000069.1, forward strand.
ATTGACGCGGGGCCGCGCTCACCAGACCAGCGAGAGCTGGCGCGGGCGGGCGGGCGCCTCCGCGCGCACCCGATCGTCGCGGGTGCGGGCCGGGAAGCCGACCTCCGCGGCGAGCCGCGCCACCCGGCGCTCGATCTCCTCGCGGTAGGCGCGCGGGGCATTGCCGGGCGCCGGGTAGAGCGCCCGATACCGCGCGAGCGCCCACGGGAACTCCTGCGCCACGAAGTCGAGGAAGAAGCGCCACGTCATCTCGGTCCGCAGGAAGAGCGCCTGCGAGATTGCCTCGCGCGCCCCCGCTGCGAGGGCGGCGGCCAGGAGCTCGCGCAGGCCCGCGTCGCCGTCCGTGAGCAGGGGGAGCACCGGCATGAGGAAGAGGCGCGTCCGGATGCCCTCCGTCCCGAGCGCGCGCATGGCCTCGAGCCGCAGATCGGGCCGCGGCGCCCGCGGCTCGACCTGCCGCAGGAGCGACGCGTCGAGCGAGATCAGCGAGACGTTCACCCAGAGATCCGAGGAGCGCGCGATGCGGGCGAGGAGCGCGCGGTCGCGCAGGACGCCGGTGGACTTGGTGGTGAGGCCGATGCGGAGCCCGGGCACCCGCGCCATGACCTCCAGGACCCCGCGGGTGACCGCGAAGCGTGCCTCCGCCGGCTGGTAGGGATCGGTCGCGGTGCCGATCGCGATCTCCTGCCCCGCGTCACGCGCGCGGATCAGTCCGTTCAGCAGCCGCGCGGTGCCGGCCTCCTTGACGTAGATGCGCTCCTCGAAGGCCTCGGGGTCGCCGTGTCCCAGGTACTCGTGGGTGGGCCGGGCGTAGCAGTAACGGCAGCCCAGCTCGCATCCGCGGAACGGGTTCACGGTCCAGCCGAAGGGCATGGTCTCGCCGGTGAGGCGATTCAGGAGGCTCTCGGACTTGAGCGCCTGGAACGTCACGCCCCGGCGGCTGTCCACGACCTCCCCGATGCGCTTGACGAAGCCCGGCGCCGGCCGGGGGCTATCCATCGGTGCTGTCCATGATAGCTCTCCACATGACGAGTAAACTACCACGAGAAAAAAC
>DATFGS010000070.1:0-1154 GCA_035249225.1 Candidatus Methylomirabilota bacterium
GATCCGGATCGATCCCTCGATGCCCCTCGACCGCGCGGCTCTGATCGGCTGCTCGGTCATGACCGGGGTCGGCGCGGTGCTCAATACCGCCGCGGTGCCCGCGGGCGCGAGCATCGTCGTCTTCGGAACCGGTGGCGTCGGGCTCAACGTGATCCAGGGCGGCGCGATGGTCGCCGCCCACCCGATCATCGCGGTGGACCTCTTGAGCTCCAAGCTCGACCACGCGCGGGCGGTCGGCGCGACCCACGCGATCGACGCCTCCCGGGAGGATCCGGTCGCGGCGGTGCGCCGGATCACCGGGCGCGGGGCCGACTTCACCTTCGTGGCGGTGGGCGCCACGCGGCCCATCACGCAGGCGGTCGACGCGCTGGCCCCCGGCGGCACCTGCGTGCTGATCGGAGTGCCGGAGAGCGGGGCCATGGTCCCGATGGACGTGCGCCCGATGGTGACCGGCGAGCGCGTGGTGCGCGGCTCGAGCTACGGCAGCGCGCGCACCCGCGAGGACCTGCCGCGCATGGTCGCGCTCTACCGCGCGGGCAAGCTGCGCATCGACGAGCTGATCACCCACCGCTACGGGCTCGAGGACGCCAACGAGGCCTTCCGGGCCCTCGCGGCCGGCGAGCTGGGCCGCGGCATCATCGTGTTCTGAGCCATGCGGGAGATCGTGTTCGCTCTGGAGTTCACCGGCCGCGGCGGGCCCGCGCCCGGATCACGAACCCGGCGGCAGGCGCGCACGACCGCGCCCAGCCAGGCCCTCCGCACCACGCTGGCCGCGAGCGGGATCACCGCGGTGGTGGAGGTCCTGCCCGGTGAGGTCGCGGTGCTGGAGTCGCAGGTGGAGCGCGCGCCCGACGGCACCTTCGTGGAGGACGGCACCATCACCTACGGCAGCGCGGGCTCGATCACGTTCGACACGGTGGGCCGCGGCCACGTGGGGCCCGCCGCGGGCGGGCGCGGCAGCCACGGGGTGGTGATGTGGCGCATCACCGGCGGCGACGGCCGCTTCGCGGGCGCCCAGGGGTTCATCACCTCGAACTTCACGGTGACCGCGGACGGGCTCGTCACCGACGACCACTTCGCGCGGCTCTACCTGCCCGACTGAGACGCTAGCCCTTCACCGAGCCCGCGGTGAGCCCCTGCACCATGTACTTCTG
>DATFGS010000071.1:0-4303 GCA_035249225.1 Candidatus Methylomirabilota bacterium
TCGCGAGCGGCGGGCGCGCGGCGCCCTCGGTCCACCGCAGCAGGCACCAGGCCAGCAGCGGCAGGACGCCCCAGCCGAGGCGGGCCGCGATCAGGCCCCAGCGCAGGCCCTCCTCCACGCCGCTCCGGCAGCCCGCCGACAGCGTGAGCGCGACGAAGGCGCCGGGCAGCGCGAGCCACGGATCGCCGAGCGCGCGGCGCAGCAGCGCGAACACCGCGACGCCCGGCAGCAGCCACGCGAGCCAGAGGAGGATCCGGTAGACGGCGGTCGCGTCGAGCGCGCCCGCCGCGGCCAGGTGAAGGAGCGCGCCCAGCCAGGCGAAGCCGGGCGGGTAGTACTGGAGCTCCGCGTAGCCGGCCCACCAGCCGGGATCGAAGCGCCACGGGGCCAGGCCCAGCGTGATCGCGTGCGTCAGGCGGTAGAGCTGGCCGGGATGATCGTCGATGACGAGCAGGCCGCCGCCGAGCGCGCGCCAGCCGAAGGCCACGGCGTAGGCGGCGAGCAGCGCGGGCGGCACCCAGACGCGGGTCACGGATGCCGATGATACGGCATCGCGTTGACAACCCGCGTCGTGGAGTGTTAAGTAAACGAAATCGTTTTCTGCTGGGTCGGTGATCCGGGACGGCCAACCCGGATCGTGCAGCTCATTCCGGGGCTCAAATCCCCTACCGATCGGAGAGGCCATTGGACAGATTGAAGGGCTTGAAGTGCCGGGAGTGTGGCCGCGGCTACCCTTCCTCCCCGTCTCACGTCTGCGAGTTCTGCTTCGGTCCCCTCGAGGTCGAGTACGACTACCAGGTGATCCGCGCGCGGATCAGCCGCGCGCGCATCGAGGCCGGTCCCAGGTCGATCTGGCGCTACGCCGATCTCCTGCCCCTCGACCTGGTCGACGGCGAGCCCCCGGTCGGCGCCGCGGTCGGCTTCACCCCGCTGGTGCGCGCGCGCAACCTGGCCGCCGAGTGGGGCGTGCGGGAGCTCTACGTCAAGAACGACTCGGTGTGCCACCCGACCTGCTCGTTCAAGGACCGCGTGGTGGCGATGGCGATCGGCAAGGCCCGCGAGTTCGGCTTCGACACGGTGGCCTGCGCCTCCACCGGCAACCTCGCCAACTCGGTGGCCGCCCATTCTGCGGAGGCGCGGCTGGCCGCCTACGTCTTCATCCCGGCCGATCTCGAGCAGGGCAAGGTCATCGCCACCCTGATCTACGCGCCCACCCTCGTCGAGGTGCAGGGGACCTACGACGAGGTCAACCGCCTCTGCGCCGAGGTCGGGGACCGGTACCACTGGGCCTTCGTGAACATCAACCTCCGGCCGTACTACGCGGAGGGCTCGAAGACGTACGGCTACGAGATCGCCGAGCAGCTCGGCTGGCGCGCCCCCGCCCACGTGGTCGTGCCCTGCGCGGGCGGCTCGCTCCTGACCAAGATCGCCAAGGCGATGCAGGAACTGGTCATGCTCGGGCTGATTCCCGAGAGCCGCACCCGCATGTACGCGGCGCAGGCCGCCGGCTGCGGGCCCATCGTCACCATGATCAAGAAGGACACCGACGTGCTCGAGCCGGTGCGCCCTCAGACCATCTGCAAGTCGCTCGCGATCGGCAACCCGGCCGACGGCTACTACGCCTACCGCGCGGTGAAGGAGTCGGGCGGCCACGGCGAGCACGCGACCGACGAGGAGATCGTCGAGGGTATGCGCCTGCTCGCCCGCACCGAGGGCATCTTCGCGGAGACCGCGGGGGGCGTGACGGTGGCGGCGACCCGCAAGCTCATCGAGGCCGGGCGCATCCCCCGCGACGAGCCCATCGTGATGTGCGTCACCGGCAACGGGCTCAAGACCCCGGACGCGCTCCAGGACCGGCTGCACCGCGACGTGTCCATCCAGCCCACGCTCGGCGCGTTCGACCGGGCGCTGGCCGACCTCAAGTCCAAGACCGGGACGTAGCCCGGACGAAGGAGACCCTCACATGGCCGTTCTGGTCCGCATTCCCACGCCGCTCCGCACCCTCACCAAGGGCGCGGCCGAGGTCCAGGCCGACGCGGGCAACGTCACCGACCTGATCGAGGTCCTGGAGCGCCAGTTCCCCGGCCTCAAGGAGCGCCTGGTCGAGGACGGCGGCGCGCTCCGCCGGTTCATCAACATCTACATCAACTCGGAGGACATCCGGTTCCTGCAGGGCGCGACCACCACGCTCAAGCAGGGCGACGAGGTCTCCATCGTCCCGGCCATCGCGGGCGGCCGGTAGCGCCGCCCGCTCTCGCGGCATGATCTCCAAGCGGGTCCAGGGCTTCACCGAGTCGGTGATCCGGGAGATGACCCGGGTCAACAACCAGTACGACGGCATCAACCTCGCCCAGGGCATGCCCAACTTCGCGCCGCCCCGCGAGCTGATCGAGGCGGCCCACCGCGCCATCGACGGCGACTTCCACCAGTACGCGATCACGTGGGGCACCCCGTCGCTCCGGCGCGCCATCGCGGAGAAGTACCGGAAGTTCTACGGCATGGACGTCGAGGCCGACCGCAACGTCACGGTGTGCTGCGGCTCCACCGAGACCATGCTGGCGACCCTGCTGGCGGTGCTGAACCCGGGCGACGAGGTCATCATCTTCGAGCCCTTCTACGAGAACTACGGGCCGGGGTGCATCATCGCGGGGGCCGAGCCGGTCTGGGTCCCGCTCGAGCCGCCCGACTTCTCGTTCGATCCGGACCGGCTCGCGAAGGCGGTCAGCTCGCGCACCCGCGCGATCGTCTTCAACAGCCCGAACAACCCCTCCGGCAAGGTCTTCTCGCGCGCGGAGCTCGGGGTCATCGCCGATCTCTGCATCAAGCACGGCCTGCTCGCGATCACCGACGAGATCTACGAGCACATCGTCTACGACGGCCTCGGGCACACCCCGATCGCCACGCTGCCCGGCATGGCCGACCGCACCATCACGATCTCGGGGATCTCGAAGTCCTACTCGGTGACCGGCTGGCGGGTGGGCTACGCGGTCGCGAGTCCGGAGCTCTCGCTGGGTATTCGGCGGGCCCACGACTTCATCACGGTGGGCGCGCCGCATCCGCTCCAGGAAGCGGCGGTGACCGCCCTCGGCCTGCCCGACGCGTACTACGTCCACTTGCGCGAGAGCTACCAGGCCCGGCGCGATCTTCTGCTCGGCAAGGTGGAGGAGGCGGGCTTCGTGGCCTACAAGCCCCGCGGCGCCTACTACATCCTGACCGAGGCCGAGCACTTCCTGAAGCGCTTCAACTGCCGCGACGACCACGAGTTCGCCCTCTACCTGATCCGCGAGGTCGGCGTGGCGACGGTGCCCGGCTCGTCGTTCTACGCGCACGGCGAGCTGGGCCGGACCAAGATCCGCTTCTGCTTCCCCAAGACGGACGACATCCTCATCGAGGCGGGACGCCGGCTGCAGAAGCTCGCGCATTGAGCCTCCGCGAGGCGGCGCGCTCGGTCTTCGACGCCGCGCTCCGCGCCGCCGACGTCCACCCGCTGGTGCGCCGCGCCCTGGCCGAGGTGCAGCCGACCGCGCGCGGGCGCGTGCTGGTGGTGGGAGCGGGGAAGGCCTCGGGCGCGATGGCCGCCGCCGCCGAGGGCGCGCTCGGCGGGCGCATCGCCGACGGCCTCGTGGTGGTCAAGGACGGCTATCTCGCCGACACCGCCCGGGTGCGCCTGGTCGAGGCCGGGCACCCGGTGCCCGACGCGCGCGGCGAGGCCGCCGCCCACCGGATCCGGGCGCTCGCCGAATCGGCCCGCGCCGACGATCTGCTGCTCGTCCTCGTCTCGGGAGGCGGCTCCGCGCTGACCCCCGCGCCGGTGCCGCCCATCACCCTGGCCGACAAGCAGGCCATGACGCGGCTGATGCTGGCGGCCGGCGCCAACATCAACCAGCTGAACGCGGTGCGGAAGCACTGCTCGCTGCTGAAGGGCGGCCAGCTCGCGCGCGCCGCCGCGCCGGCCCGGGTGCACGCCCTGCTGCTCTCCGACGTGATCGGCGATCCCCTCGACGTCATCGCCTCCGGCCCCACCGCGCCCGACGCGTCCACGTTCGCGGAGGCGCTCGCGATCCTCGCGCGCTTCGAGCTCCGAGCGCGGGCGCCCGCGACCATCGTGGAGCGGCTCGAGCGCGGCGCCCGCGGCGAGGTCCCGGAGACGCCGAAGCCCGACGACCCCGTCTTCCGCGGCGTCACCAATATCGTGATCGGCAACAACCTCCTGGTCGTGGAGGCGGCGGCCGCGCAGGCCCGCGCGCTCGGCTACGCGCCGCACGTCCTCACCCGCGCGCTCGAGGGCGAGGCGCGGGACGTG
>DATFGS010000072.1:0-4367 GCA_035249225.1 Candidatus Methylomirabilota bacterium
CGATCGCCGTGAGCCCTTCGAAGTAGCGGGAAAGACTGCGAGAGTGTCTCCCTTGCCCGGCCCCCTCCGCGTGGCACTGCCCTTGCCCTAGCACCAGGCAGGCGGTCGCACCAGTGACCTCCGGAGGAGAGCACACATGAGTACGGTCGAAGACGTCCTGCCCTGGATCTCGAGCCTCGACATGGGGTCACTCTCGCGGGTCTCGCTGACTCGCGGTCTCGCCGGCCAGGCGCCGGGCAAGCGGGCGGCCCGCTTGCGGGTCGGCACCAGCTCGCTCCGCCAGATCGTCGGCGGCGCGGTGGCGGACGCGGAGGGCGAGGCGATCCGCCGCGCGCTCGCCGCCACCGTCGGCAACAAGAGCCAGGCCGCGCGCCTGCTCCGGACGAACTACACGACCCTCCACGCGAAGATGAAGCGCTACGGCATCTCCGCCGCGGAGTTCCAGGGCTAGGCCGGGACCGTCATGCCCTCCCTCGATCCCCGCGCCGCGCCTCCGCAGCGCTCCGACGTGCAGCTGAGCCACGGCATCTGTTCGAAATGCCGCGACGGGGTCGTGAAGGACCGGCTCGAGATCCGGCGCGGTCGCGCGTGAGCGCCGCCGGTCGGCCGCTGCGGGTGGCCTCGCCCGCCGGGCCGGTGCCCGGTGCGCCGGACGTGATGACACCCGCCGCCTGGACCGGTGGCCCCGGCCGGCTGCTGCTCGACGCGCTACCCTCGATGGCCGTCATCGTGGACCACCGCGCGGACATCGTGGCCGCCAACGAGGCCTGGCGGCGCTTCGGCCGGGAGAACGGCGCGGGGCCCGCGGTGGCCGAGGGCGTCGGGCAGAACTACTTCGCGATCTGTCGCGACGCGGCGCCCGTCGGTTGCCCGGACGGCCCGCGGGCCGCCGCGGGCATCACCCGCGTGCTGCGGCGCGAGCTGCCGATCTTCACCCTCGACTACGCGAGTCACGGAGAGGAGGCGCAGCGCTGGTTCATGCTGACGGTGACGCCGCTCGAGGGCGGCGCGGTGATCGCCCACACCGATATCACCGCGCGCCGGCGCACCGAGATGTCGGCGGCCGCCCTGATCGAGACGGGCCGGGAGCTGGCGGGGGGCCTCGAGCCCGCGGAGGTGGCGCGCCAGATCGCGTCCTCCGTCGTGCGGGTGTTCGGCGTCCAGCACGCCACGCTCTACCGGCTCGAGCGAGAGGCGGGCCGGCTCGTCTGCATCGCGGCGGCGGGGGTCGGCGATCCCGCGGGATGGCAAGGGCAGACCGTTCTCCTGGGCGAGGACGCGGTCGGCCGTGCGGTGGCGGAGGAGCGCAGCGTCTGGACGCCCGACGTGCTCACCGATCTCAAGATCAGCCTGCCCGCGTGGGCGGAGGACCGGATCCGCGCCGCCGGCTTCCGCTCGGTGCTCGCGGTGCCGCTGAAGGCGGGCGACCGGGTCATCGGCGTCCTGAGCCTGGGCGACACCGAGGGCCGGACCTACACCGAGGACGAGCTGGCCCTGCTGGCCGCCTTCGTGGGACAGGGAGCGGTGGCGCTCGAGAACTCGGCGCTCTACCGCGAGATCCGCGACGCGCGCGACTTCCTCCAATCCATCACCGAGAACTCGCCGGACGCGATCATCACCACCGACCGGGAGGGCCGGGTCACCTACTTCAGCCGGGGCGCCGAGACGATGTTCGGGTGCCGGGCGGAGGAGATGATCGGCACGTCGGTCGTGGAGCTCTACCCGGGCGGGCTGGAGGAGGCCCGCGGCGTCAAGCGGCGGGTGGAGCAGGAGGGACTCCTGCGCAACTACGAGAGCGGCTTCCTGGCCCGGGACGGCCGGCGCGTCGAGATCAGCGCGTCCATCTCGGTGCTGCGCGACGCGGGCGGGACCCCGGTCGGCACGCTCGGCCTGCTCAAGGACATCGCGGAGCGGCGGCAGCTCGAGGAGCAGCTCCGGCAGTCCCAGAAGATGGACGCGGTCGGCCGCCTCGCGGGCGGCATCGCCCACGACTTCAACAACCTGCTCACCGTGATCGCGGGGCGCGCCCAGATGATCCTGGCGCGCCTCCGGCCGGAGGAGCCGATTCATCGCGACGCCACCCTCGTCCGCACCACCGCGGACCGGGCCGCCGCGCTGACCCAGCAGCTCCTCGCCTTCAGCCGCAAGCAGGTGCTGCAGCCGCAGGTGCTCGACCTGAACGCGGTGATGACCGCCATGGAGCCCATGCTGAGCCGGCTCATCGGCGAGGATATCGAGCTGGCGGTCGCGCCCACTGCGGGCCTGGACCGCGTGAAGGCGGATCGCGGGCAGATCGAGCAGGTCATCGTCAACCTGGTGGTCAACTCCCGCGACGCGATGCCCCAGGGCGGGCGGATCACCGTGGAGACCGCGAACGTGGAGCTGGACGAGGCCTACGCGCGCCGTCACGTCTCGGTGCCCGCGGGCCAGTACGTGATGCTGGCGGTCAGCGACACCGGCTCCGGCATGGACGAGGCGACGTGCTCGCGCGTATTCGAGCCGTTCTTCACCACCAAGGAGCAGGGGAAAGGCACCGGGCTCGGGCTGGCAACCGTCTACGGCATCGTGAAGCAGAGCGGAGGCGATATCCGCCTCTACAGCGAGGTCGGCACCGGGACCACCTTCAAGATCTACCTGCCGCGCGTCGCCGAGCTGGCCGCTCCGCCCGACCCGGCCGCGTCCGCGGCCATCCTGGTGCCGCGGGGCGACGAGACGGTGCTGCTGGTGGAGGACGAGCCGGAGGTGCGCGATCTCGCCCGGGAGATCCTGGAGGGCGGGGGCTATACCGTGCTCCAGGCGTGCGACGCGCAGGAGGCGGTGTTCATGGCCGAGCGTCACGGCGGGCCGATCCACCTGCTCCTCACCGACGTCATCATGCCCCGGCAGAGCGGGCGCGCCCTGGTCGAGCGCCTGCGGCCGCTGCGCCCGGAGATGCAGGTGCTGTACATGTCGGGCTACACCAACGAGGCGATCGTGCGCCACGGGGTGCTGGACCCCGACACTCTGTTCATCCAGAAGCCCTTCAGCCCCGCCGCGCTCGGCCACAAGGTCCGGGCGGCGATCGACGGCGTGCTAGGCGCGGCTCAGGGCCACCACAGATAGAGGAAGCGGGGCCCGCCGCCGCCGAGCGCGGCCGCGAACTGGGCCAGCGTGCTCTCCGCGGTGGTCGGGGGCGGGGTCAGCGAGTAGATGTTGGCGCGGTACTCCTTCGGGCGGTGGTACATGACGACCTTCGCCTGGTCGAGCCCGGCCCGCTCCTTCGCGAGCGCCACCACGTCCTCGAGATAGCCGATGCGATCCACCAGCCCGAGGCGGAGCGCCTGGTCGGCGGTGTAGACGCGGCCGTCGGCGAGCCCGCGCACCCGCTCCTCCGGCATCCGGCGCGACTGCACGATCAGGCCCACGAACCGCCCGTACATGTCGTCGATGATGCCCTGGAACACCGCGCGCTCCGGCTCGGTGAGGGAGCGGAAGGGCGAGCCCGCGTCCTTCATCGGCCCGGACTTGATGGCGAGCGGCGCCACTCCGATCTTCTCGAGCAGGCCCTGCGCGTTCACCGTGATCATCACCACCCCGATGCTCCCGGTGATGGTGGTCGGGTTCACCACGATGGTGTCGGCGGCGAGCGCCGCGTAGTAGCCGCCGGAGGCGCCCACGTCCATGATGACTGCGATCACCGGCACCTTCTTGCGCGTCTTGAAGGCTTGCAGCTCGTGGTAGAGGATGTCGGAGGCGGTGATGGTGCCGCCGGGGCTGTTGATCCGCACGATGAGCGCCTTCACGCGCTCGTCCTCCTCCGCCTTGCGCAGCTCCTCTCGCACGCGGGCCAGCAGCGGAACCCGCGGCGGGGGCGCCCCGATCGAGAAGCTCGGCAGGTCTTCCGAGAGGACGCCGGAGAGATCCAGGAGCAGGATCTTGCTCGAGCCCTTGCCCTCGACCGTCTCTTCCTCGAGGGGGCGGATCTTGGGCTGGAAATCTAGCGTGATGAGAGAGCAGCCAGACAGGGATAGCAGGCTGACGAGCGCGAGCGCGGCGAGTTGGCGCATGGCTGCAGTATACGGCCGCGTCGGTCGCAACGAGGCGAAGCTCAGCGGCGATGAAACTCCGGGCAGACCCGATCGGCCATGCGCGCGAGCTGGTCGAGCATGTGATCCGGCGGGCAGAGCGGGCGCAGGATGAACTTCGACGCGCCCGCCTTGACGTACTCCTCGACGCGGTCCACCAGTCGCTCCACCGGCCCGAAGGCGGTGCACTGCCGCATCGTCGCCTCGTCCACGCGCCCGCGCGGGACGTAGGGCTGGGCCATCGCGAGCGCGGCGGCCTCGCTGTCCGCGATGGCGAAGTTGATCAGGGTGCCGAAGTGATCC
>DATFGS010000073.1:0-1259 GCA_035249225.1 Candidatus Methylomirabilota bacterium
AACACCGAGCCCACCAGGAAGAGGATCGAGAGCCAGTAGGTGAAGCTCTCGGGCGCGATGAAGTCGAGAAGCAGCGCGGCGAGCGCGCCGGCGACGCCCGCGTACGCCGCCCCCACCCCGAAAGTCAGGGCGGTGTAGCGCGCGACGTCGATGCCCGCGGCCCGGGCGGCGATGGGGTGATCGCGCATGGCCCGGATCGCGCGGCCGATGCGGCCGGCGACCAGGTTGCGGGTCATCCAGAGCAGGAGAGCGAGGATGCCGAGGGTGACGAAATACCACCATTGATCGGGGGTCACCGGCAGGCGCAGGGGAGCGCTGGGCCGTTCCAGGTAGAGCCCCTGCGCGCCACCGCTCCAGGGGCTCACATAGCTGCTCTTGAGCGTCTGCGGCAACGCCAGGGCCAGGGCGAACGTCGTGAGGGCGAGGTAGAAGCCGGCGAGGCGCGTCACCACACGCCCGAAGAGGTACCCGGAGACCAGGCCTACCAGTGCCGCCGCGGCGATCCCCGCGTACGCGGACACGCCCCAGTGCCGCATCAGCACCGCGAGGGTATACGCGCCCAGCCCGTAGAACGCGCCGTGCCCGAGCGAGATCAGCCCGGCCTGTCCGGCGATCAGGTTGAGGCCGAGGATGGCGATCGCGTTCGCCGCCGCGAAGGCCAGCTGGTAGGTCCGGAAGTCCCACAGGAAGAACGGAAGCGCGATCGCGCACGCGGCGAGCACGAGCACGGCGAGGCGGCGAGGCTCCATGGCGCGGGCGCCGGCATCTCGCGCCGGCCTTGTGGTCATGACGACTGGTCGCGAGGATAGCACGGTCGCGACAGTCGCGCGGCGGCTCGACCTCACCCGGGGATTGGCTCCGTGGGCGATAGATGGCATGCTGTTGCGGTTTGGCATCGCCATCACGACCACGAGGAGATCGACACATGGCGCAGAAGAAGCCGACGGTGTACGAGTTCATCCCCAAGCTGGGGCAGCTCCGCGACGACGTGCTATTCGGCGACGTATGGGAGCATCCCGACCTCGGCAAGCGTGACCGGAGCCTGATCACGGTGGCGATGCTGGCCGCGCTCTACCGGACCGACGAGATGCGAGGCCACATCCAGAGGGCCCTCGACAACGGGGTGACGGAGACCGAATTGAAGGGGCTGATCACCCACGTGGCGTTCTATGCCGGCTGGCCCTGCGCGGTGAACGCCGGCCGTATCGCCATCGAGGTGTTCGGACCGAAATAGCACTGGCGTGCAGCCCATTTTCGGC
>DATFGS010000074.1:0-4324 GCA_035249225.1 Candidatus Methylomirabilota bacterium
GGTGGCCAACGCAGTGGGCGCGGCGATCGCCCAGGTGAGCGGCGAGGTGGACCAGATCTTCCAGGACCTCACCCGGGACGAGGCCATCGCCCGCGCCCGCCGGGCCGCCGAGGACAAGGCGGTGGCCGCCGGCGCCGACCGGGCCACCCTCAACGTGGTCGAGGTGGAGGACCTGCCCCTGGCCTACCTACCCGGCAACTCGCTCCGCACCCGGGTGCGCGTCGTCGGGGAGATCGCTCGCCAGCCCTAGCCCTGGAGGCAATTGGCCCTGGGGCGCAAGTTCAGGTACAGTAAGGGCCTAGCGCGACAGTTCCCCGGAGGAGCCCGATGAGCGAAGAGCTGATGACCAAGGTGCAGGACCTGATCGAGAACATGATCAACCCGGCCGTCGCCGGTCACGGCGGGTTCGTCCAGCTCGTGGACGTCAAGGACAACAAGGTCTACTTGCAGATGGGCGGAGGCTGCCAGGGCTGTGGGGCCGCGGACGTCACGCTCAAGCAGGGGATCGAGCGGCTCATCAAGGAAGAGATCCCCGAGATCGAGGAAGTGCTCGACACCACCGACCACGCCTCGGGCGACAACCCGTACTACCAGCCGTCGAAGTAGGGTTCTTGTTTCAGGCTCCCTCTCCCCGCTGGGGAGAGGGCCGGGGTGCGGGGGCGGCCCGCAGCGCCCGGCGGAGCCAGTCCCAGGCGCGAATCGCCATGAGCAGGGCGAAGGCCGCCGCGTAGTAGTAGGGATCCGGATTCGCCTTCTTGGCGAGCCACAGGTAGTGCAGCACCCCGCAGAGCCCGATCACGTAGACCAGCCGGTGCAGCCACTGCCACCGCTTCCCGCCGAGCCGCCGGATCGCGCCGGCGGTGGAGGTGGCGGCCAGCGGGATCATCAGCACCAGCGCGGTCATCCCGACCGTGATGTACGGCCGCTTGGCGATGTCGGCGCCCATCTGGCTCCAGGCGAAGAAGTGGTCGAGGACGAGCCAGACCGAGAAGTGCAGCAGCACGTAGAAGAAGGCGAAGAGGCCGAGCAGCCGGCGCAGCGTCACCGGCCACGACCAGCCGAAGAGCAGGCGCAGCGGCGTCGTGGCCAGGCTCGCGAGCAGGATGCGCAGCGTCCAGTCGCCGAGCCAGTTGGTGATGAAGCTGATGGGGTTGGCGGTCAGATCACCCGTGGCCGCGCGGTAGAGCAGCCCCGCGAGCGGTAACAGGCAGGCGGCCCACACCGCGACCTTCAGCGCGACGCGGCCGCGCCGGGTCACTAGTACTGCTTCTTCAGATCCATCCCCGAGTAGAGCCCGGCCACCTGGTCGTACCCGTTGAACATCAGGGTCTCGCGGCGACGGAACTCGCCGATGCGCCGCTCGGTCGCCTGGCTCCAGCGCGGGTGATCCACCTTGGGGTTGACGTTCGAGTAGAAGCCGTACTCCTGGGGCGCCGCCTTGTTCCACGCGGTCTTCGGCTCGTCGGCGGTGAGCCGGATGCGCACGAGGGACTTGGCGCTCTTGAAGCCGTACTTCCACGGGATCACCACGCGGATCGGCGCGCCGTTCTGGTTCGGCAGCACCTGGCCGTACATGCCGACCGTGAGCAAGGTCAGCGGGTGAAGCGCCTCGTCGAGGCGCAGCCCTTCCGTGTACGGCCAGTCGAGCCCGCCGAAGTTGAACACGCTCTTCCGCTGAGCCGGGAACTGCTCGGGATCCACCAGGGTCGAGAACTCCACGTACTTGGCCGCGCCGGTGGGGTCGACGCGCTTGAGGAGCACCGAGAGCGGGAAGCCGATCCACGGGATCACCATCGACCAGCCCTCGACGCAGCGCAGGCGGTAGACGCGCTCCTCGAGCGGCGCCATCTTGAGGATGTCGTCCACGTCGAACGTCGTCGGCTTGTGGGCCAGCCCGTCCACCGTCACCTTCCACGGCCGCGGCTTGAGCGTCCGGGCCAGCTGGGCCGGGTCGTCCTTGTTGACCCCGAACTCGTAGAAGTTGTTGTAGGTGGTCGCGTCCTGGAACTTGGTCATGGCGTCCGGGAGGTCGAAGGCCTTGTTGCGGGCGGCCATCAGGGGCTGACCGGTGGCGGGCGGGGCGGCGGCCCGGGCCGGGGGCGCCAGGGCCAGCGCGGCCACGCTCGCCACCGACCCCGTCATGAAGGCGCGCCGGTTCAGGTACAGCGCCTCGTCCGTGATCTCCCCGCTCTTGATGTCGCCCCCGCGCTTGATCAGCATGTCCACCCGTCCCCCTTGTGCCGTCGAGTGTACCAGCCGGCCCCCGGCGAATGTCACGGGGGTGTGAACCCTTCGCCCCCTACCGGGTGAGCCCCCCGGTCCGGACGCCCCCATCCCTGGCGCCGTCCGGACCTCCTAATTCCTGCGGGGCTGGCCCGCTCCCCCTTCTAAGATGATGACGCCGACCATGGGGATCCGGGGTAGCGTGACGGCGCTCGCCGCAGGCCTGCTGCTCTCCGCCTGCGCGACCGCGCCCGAGGGGACCTACTACGCCGCGCCGGCCGACCCGGCGACCGTCCGCATGGCACACATCCTCCACCGGGCGGCCATCGCGGGCGGCGACGACCCGCAGCGGTACGGCTTCGCCTTCATCAAGAGCCCCACCGCGGCCGCCTACAGCGACGAGGACGCCACCTTCTACTTCACCGACGGGCTCATGCGCCAGCCGGCGCCGATCATCGAGGCGGTGGTGGCGCACGAGGTCGCCCACGAGGTGATGGGCCACGTGGGCACGCGGCGCAAGCTGTCGCTGTCGCTCACCGCCAGCTTCGGCGCGCTCGGCATCTTCGCGCCGGGGGCCGGGTTGCTCGACTTCGTGGTCAACCCGCTGGTGGTGCGCGCCTTCGGCCGGTACCAGGAGCTGCAGGCGGACCAGAAGGCGCTCGAGATCCTGCGGGCGATGGGCCACGCGACCCCGCGGCGGTCGCTGGCCAATGCGCTCGAGGCCATCGCGGCCCACACCCCCCGGGAGCGCGAAGGCCTCGAGGGATTGCTGGCCACGCATCCCTCCATCGACGATCGGCTGGCCGCGCTCATCCCGCTCGAGCCCGCGCCGAAACCGGCCGCCAATCCGGTCGCGCGGGCGAAGCCGCCGCGCTAGGGGGCCGAGACGGGCCGGGTGCCGGCCAAGAAGTCGGAGAGCGCGCGCCGCTCGCGCGTGAACAGCACGAACAGCCGCCCGAGCCCGAGGGTGAGCAGGCAGAGCCCGCCGCCCACGCACCGCAGCAGCGCCCGGCCGTAGCCGGCGGGCGCGCCGTCCCGGCGCACCACCGCGACGCCCATCAGCATCTTGCCGAGCGTCTGCCCGCAGCCGCCGACCAGCACCGTGTGGTAGACCACGTGGAGGATCACACCCAGCGCCAGGATCGCCAGGGCCAGGATGAGGGCGTCGAGGACGTCGAGCGGCCGGGCGCGAAACGCGAGCACCGCGATCACCAGCCACATCGCGGCGAGGCTCCACGCGACCAGCCCGAGGAGCGCGTCGGCCGCCGCCGCGGCGACGAGCCGCCAGAGGGGGGCGGGCCGCGCGGCCATCAGGACGGCTTCTCGCCGTACACGCGCTGGTACTCCTGCCACGAGAGCATCACGCGCTTCACGAACGCGCGCGTCTCGTTGTAGGGAATCTGCTCGACCCACACCTCGAGGTCGTCGGTCTTGCGGTTCCCCCACCATTCGCGCACCCGGGTGGGGCCGGCATTGTACGCGGCGGCGGCGAGCCGCGCGTCGCCGAACTCGCGGAGGAGGCCGCCGAAGAAGATCGTGCCGATCTGGAGGTTGGTCTCCGGCCGGTCGAGCACCTCGGGATCCGGGAACGGGATCTGGCGGGCCTGCGCCACCGCGCGCCCGGTGTCGGGCATGAGCTGCATGAGCCCCCGGGCGCCCACCCGCGAACGCGCCTGCGGGTAGAACGAGGACTCCTCGCGCACCACCGCCGCGACCAGGAACGGGTCGACCGCGGCGCGGCCCGCCGCCGCGGTGAGGACGTCGCGCCAGCCCAGCGGGTAGAACATCTCCCAGAACTCTCGCGGCGGCGTGCCGCCGCTGCGGGCCGGGCCCTGGAAGCTCCGCCGCAGGATGCGCAACGCCATGTGGTAGCGCTCGTCGGCGACGTACGCGGCGGAGAGCGCGTAGAGCCGGCGGGGCTCGCCGACCGAACGGCGGGTCATCTCGTCCAGCTCCTCGTCGGCGAACTCGCGCAACCCGACCTCGCGCAGCGCGACCGCGCGGTCGAAGCGTGGGTCCCCCGAGAGGGCCTCTCGCGGATCGGCCGGGAACGCGAAGGAGCCCGCCGACTTGCCAGATCCGCTCGGCTCGCCCGCGGCGG
>DATFGS010000075.1:0-6538 GCA_035249225.1 Candidatus Methylomirabilota bacterium
ACCTGGTCGGGCCGGAGCCCCGTGATGTCCTGGCCGTCGAACAGCACCCGGCCGCCGGTCGGACGCAGGAATCCCACGATGGTCTTGAAGGCGGTGGACTTGCCCGCGCCGTTCGGCCCGATGACGCTGACCATCTCGCCCGCGCGCACGTCGAGCGTGACGTCGTGGAGGATGGCCATCTTGCCGTAGCCGGCGGTGAGGCGCTCGGCGTGCAGGAGAATCGGGCTCGCCGCGGTGGTCATCGCCGGCGCCGTCCGATGTAGAGCACGTGGGGATACGGCAGGACGTCCACCATCAGGTGCCGGTGGACCTCGAACCCCACGTCCTCCAGCAGCGCCTGCAGCTCCTCGGCGCCCCAGTAGCGGACAGGCGTGCGCGGATCCATGACCCGATCCAGCGCGTGGGTGAACCACCGCTTGTAGGCGGGCTGGCGATCCACGTCCTTGACGAGCAGGCGTCCGCCCTCGGGCAGCGTCTTGGCCACCTGCTCGAGCAGGGGCCGCACCGCGTCCTCGGGAATGTGGTGGACGATGTCGAGCATGTAGGCGGCGTCGAAGCGCTCGCCGCCCCGATACGCCATGACGTCGCCGACCTCGTACCGGACATTGCCGAGCCCGAGCCGCCGCGCGGCCGCGCGGGCCATCTCGATGCGGCGGGGGTTGAGGTCGAAGCCCTCCACGGTGAGCGCGGGATGCGCGCTCGCGTAGTAGAGCGAGAAGAGCCCGAAGCCGCAGCCCAGGTCGAGCACCCGGCCGCGGGGCGGCAGGTACTGGCCGATCTCGTCGAGGAATCGCTGGCGCAGGATCCAGAAGCGTCCCCAGCAGTAGGCCCGCACGATCGGATCGTCGTAGGCGCGGATGACGCTACGAATCGCTTCGCTTCGCATAGATCCGGTAGCCCGCTCCCTCCACCGCCATCGTGTACGACTCGGCCAGCGTCCGCCGCAGCGCGGGGAATGCGTCGAGCCGACCATAGCCCGGAACGGGCCAGCTGTCCTCGAGGATCACCACCGCGGCCGGGCGGCCGGCCTCGAGGCCCCCGAGGAACTCCGCCCGGAGTGCCTCGATGCGCCGCTCGCCGACATCGTGGAAGAAGTGAAAGTCATAGATGAAGCGCGTCGGCTGCCTCAACCCGAGCCGCAACAGCGCGTGGATGCCGCCGGCGGTGGTGTCCATCACCTGCACGGTGGCGCCGGGCGGGGCGAGCCGCCCCACGTCGCGCGTGATGGCCGTCACGCGGCGTGCCTTCTCGGCGATCCACGGCGCGTCCAGCGCCGCCACCCCCTTGGCGCCGAGGACGACGACGAGCAGAATCCACAGCGCGAGCGCGATGGGTCGGCGGGGCCCGTCGGCCCGTCGCCACGAGGCAACGGCGGCCGGAGCCAGCGCGCAGCAGAACAGCACGAGCGGATACAGCTGGTACTCCCACCCCTTGCCCTGGAGGGCGAAGTGGGCCATCCCGTACAGCGCTCCCGCCAGCGCGAGGCCCTTGTAGGCGGGCTGCCGGAGCGGCGGGGTGACGAGCGCCAGCAATGCAAGCGCCAGCAGCAGCAGGATGAGCGGGCGGCCGAAGGCGTGCCCCTCGATCGCTTGCCACAGCGACGCGCGGGCGAGCCGGCCGTAGAGCGGAACGACATAGCCCGTGAAGACATCCAGGAAGGATCCCAGCCCCCCACGCCAGGCCAGCCAGCCGAAGATCGCCCCCGGCACCACCAGGCCGGCGGCGATCACGAGGCCGGCGGCACGCCAGGCGGACAGGGCGATGGACCGATCGCGGGCCGCGATCACCACGCACAACGCCCAGTAGAGCGCCGCGTAGGGCTTGAGCGCCATGGCCGCCCCGAGTGCGAGCCCGCCCGAGATCAGCGCGCCGGAGCCGCCCTGCTCGGTGCCACGCGCGACGCCCCAGGCGCCCAGCAGGAGAAAGGGGCAGAGCAGGAAGTCCCGCTGGCCGGCGTGCCAGGCCCCGCCGCTCAGATGGTAGAGCCCGAACAGCAGCGCTCCGGCCGCCGCGGACCAGCCGTCACCGATGTGCCGGCAGTACGCGGCGAGAAGGCCGCAGGTGGCGGCGAGCCAGCCGAGGTCGAAGAGCCGCCACGGCAGATCGCCGGGGCCCCCGACCTGGAGCACGGCCAGGTGAAGGAGGTACACGCCGGGCAGGTTCATGTCGAACGCGTCGCGATACGGGACCGCGCCCTGCGCGATGAGCCAGGCGATGTAGTGCATCAGCGGCGCGTCGTGGATCAGGGGCCACGCCCGCGAGGCCCAGATCAGATACGCGAGCAGCACGGCGCTAGCGACCGAAATAAGCTTCAATGACTCGCTCGTCGGCCTGGATGACGCCGGGCGCCCCCTCGGCCAGCTTCTCGCCGTGATCGAGCACGAACACGGTCTCGCAGAGGCCCATGACCACCTTCATGTCGTGCTCGACCAGCAGCACCGTCTTGCCCTGGTCCCGCAGCCGGCGGACCGCCTCGAGCAGCTCGTTCAGCAAGGTGCGGTTGACCCCGGCGGCCGGCTCGTCGAGCAGGATCATCTCGGGATCGGTCATGAGCACGCGGATGAACTCCACGAGCTTCTGCTGCCCGTAGGAGAGGTTGCCCGCGAACTCGCCGGCGAGCCGCTCGAGCTTCACGAGCGCGAGCAGCTCCCGCGCGCGGCGCTGCGCCTCCGGGTACGCGCCCGTCGTCACCACCAGCAGGTTCTCGAGCGCGGTGAGCTCCGGGAAGACCCGGATCACCTGGAAGGTGCGCCCGACCCCGAGGTGGAAGATCTGGTGCGGCTTGAGCCCGTCGATGCGCCGGCCCTTGAAGAGAATCTCTCCCTCGTCGGCCCGGTCCACGCCGGTGATGCAGTTGAACAGCGTGGTCTTGCCCGAGCCGTTGGGACCGATGAGCCCGTAGATGCGCCCCGGCTCGAGCGCGAGCGAGACTCCGCCGACCGCGGCGACTCCGCCGAAGCGCTTCACCACCGAGCGAACCTCCAGAATGGGCGCCATCGGGCCAGGCAACCCGCTAGATCGTCCGCGGCAGGTTGTACTTCTGCTGGAGCACGCCCAGGATCCCGCGGGGCATCAGGAGCACCACCGCCACGATGATCGCGCCGAAGAGGAGCTGGTGGAGGTAGATGAAGCGCGCCCACACCACCTCCTGGAACGCGAAGAGCACGGCGGCGCCGAGCACCGGCCCCCAGATCGTCCCCTTGCCGCCGAACAGCGCCATCACGATCATGGTGATGGTCATGATGAGGGGGAACACCGAGAGGGGCTCGATGTAGCCCTGGTCGCGCGCGGAGAGCCCGCCCACGATCCCGGGGGCCGCCGCGGAGAGCAGGAAGGCATAGAGCTTGTAGCGGTGGGTGTCGATGCCCATCGCCTCCGCGGCCACCTCGTCCTCGCGGATCGTCATGAGGCGGAGCCCGAAGCGCGAGGTGACGATCACGTAGGTGACCCCGGTCACCGCCGCCGCCACGAGGCCCATCGCATAGTAGATTTCCACGCTCGCGTAGAGGGTGGGCAGCGAGAGGCCGTTGCCGCCTCCGGTCAGCCCCTCGTAGTAGGAGACCACCACCCGCATGACCTCGTTGAGCCCGAGGGTGGCGATCGCGAAGTAGGGACCCTTGAGCCGCAGGCACGGCCAGCCGATGAGGAACGCGAGCCCCGCCGCGACCACGCCGCCGCCCAGGCACGCGAGCGGCCACGCCCAGCCCAGCGTGACGATCAGGATGCTCGCGGCGTAGGCCCCGGTGCCGAAGAAGACCACGTGGCCGAAGGACACGTAGCCGGTGAGGCCCGAGATCAGGTTCCAGGATTGGGCGAGGGCGACCCACATGAAGAGCTGGAGCATCACCCGCACCCCGTAGCCGGTGGCCTGCAGGGGATAGAGCGCGAGCCCCACCGCCAGCACCGCGAGGGCGGCGGGGAACCAGCGCTTCACACGCGTCCCTTCAGCAGGCCGGTGGGCCGGATCAGGAGGACCAGCACCAGCAGCACGTAGGCGACCGCCTCGTTGACCTGCGAGGTGAGAAAGAGCGACGCGAGCTGCTCCACGAGCCCCAGGAGCAGGCCGCCCAGCAGCGCGCCCGGGTAGTTGCCGGCGCCCCCCAGCACGATGACCAGGAACGACTTGAACGTGTACACCTGGCCCATCTCGGGCTGGATCGCCACCATGACCGCGACCAGCGAGCCGCCCGCGGCCGCGAGGGCGGAGCCGATCCCGAAGGTGATGAGGTGGATGCGCTGCACGTCGATCCCGCAGACCTGGGCGACCTCGCGGCTCTGGGACACCGCGCGAATCGCCTTGCCGAGCCGGGTCGACCGGAGGAACACGAAGGCGCCGAGGGTGATCGCGATGGCGAAGCCGCAGGTGGCGAGCCGCGGCTTGGAGAGCGCGAAGGGGCCCACCACGAAGGAGCCGGTCAGGTACTCCACCGCGCGCAGGTCGGAGGTGAACGCGAGCTGGGCCAGGTTCACCAGCGCGATCGAGACGCCGAAGGTGAGCAGGAGCGACGACAGCTCGGGCGCGTCCACCACCCGCCGCACGAGAAACCGCTGCAGCCCGGCCCCGACCAGGAAGAGGACCGGCATGGACACCAGCAGGGAGAGATACGGATTGAAGCCGATCCCCTGGAAGAGCCAGAACGTGGTGTAGGCCCCCATCATCAGGAGCGGGCCGTGCGCGACGTTGAGCACGCGCATCACCCCGAAGATCAGGCCCAGGCCCAGGGCCACCATCGCGTAGAGGGAGCCGGCGAGGAGGCCGGAGATGACCACCTGGCCGATCATGCTCGGCGTGATCAGGACGCCCACGGGCCCTCCGGAGCGTGCCCGCGCCCGCCGGAGAACCGGCGGGCGCGGCGCGGAGCTATCGCTTGCCCCACTCCGGCGTCGGGTAGCGCGGCTTGCCGTTGGACAGATCGTCCGGCCACACCACGATCCGCTTGCCGTCCTGCCACTGGAGCATGACCATCTTGTGCGCGACCTGGAACCCGTCGGGCTCGACCTTGTAGTCCCCGAACGCGGTCCTGATCTCCATCTTGAGGAGCTGGTCACGGACCTTGTCCGCGTCGAGCGTCCCCGCCTTCTTCACCGCCTCCGCATAGATCAGGCACCCCGCATAGCCGGCCGCGGTATGGTACGACGGCTCCTGCCCCTTGAACTTGGCCTTGTAGGCGGCCAGGAACTCCTTCTGCCCGGGATACGGGAGCGACTCGTCCCACTGGGTCGAGCCGTAGACGTACTCCGCGTTCTGCTTGAGCAAGTCGTAGAACTCGGGCAGGTCCCCGCCCACCGTGAGCCCGAACATCTTCGGGTTGACGTTGAGCTCCTTCATCTGCCGGGTGATGGCCACCGCGTCGTCGAAGTAGGTACCGGCCGCGATGACGTCGGGATTGGCCGCCTTGATCTTGACGAGCAGCGCCGAGAAATCGGTGTTGCCCTTCGGATAGGCCTCCTGCAGGACCACCTGCATGCCCCGCTTCTTGGCCGCCTCCGCGGTGCCGGACGCCGACGCCTTCGGGAACAGCGTGTCCTCGTTGATGATGGCGACCGTCTTGAGCCCGCGCTTGGCCGCCATGTCGATCAGCCCGTCCAGGTAGTTCTCCGCGGGGGTGATCACCATGAAGATGTACTTGCGGCCTTTCTTGAAGATCGAGGTGGTGGCCGCGAGCGGCGCCACCATGACCTTCTTGTACTTCTCGGTGACGTTGGCGACCGCCTCGCTCACCGCCGAGGAGTAGGGCCCCATGACCGCGTCCACCTTGTCCTCGGTGATCAGCTTCTCGTAGAGCCGCACTGCGGTCGCAGGAGTCGACTGGTCGTCGTAGATCACCAGCTCGACCTTCCGCCCGAGGATGCCGCCCTTGGCGTTCAGCTCGTCGATGCAGACGTCGTAGCCCTGCTTCTGGTACGTGCCCGGCTTGGCGTAGGTGCCGGTCACCGACATGGAGGCGCCGATCTTGATCGGGGTCTGGGCATCCACCGGGAGCGGCAGCGAGGCGAACACGACACCGGCGAGGGCCGCCGGGGCCAGACGTTTCCAGGACGCGATCGTCATGTGAACCCTCCTCGGGACTATCTCGGGCGGATGGGGCACGGCAAGAATTGGCCTTTGTTTTAGCAAACATGCCGGGATGAGTCAAGGTTCCCGGGCTCTGACCGCTTGACGCCGGGCGAGGCGGCGCCGATCATGCGCTGTCATGCCCCGAGACGTCCGCCCGGTCCACCACCCCGACAAGCGCCACGTGGAGATGCCTTATGCTCCGGCGCTCCTGGTGCAGCGCGGCAGCCTGCTGTTTCTCTCCGGGCTCACCGCGGCCCCGGTCTACCACAGCCATCCGCACCGCGAGGAGGAGTTCGACCTGCCGCCTCACATGCGGGAGCAGGCCGTGCTGCTGATGGAGAACCTCAAGACCACCCTGGCCGCGGCCGGCTGCACGCTGGCCGACGTGGTGTCGGCGACGCGCTACCTCACCGACGTGGCCGAGCAGGACGATCTCAACGCGGTCTGGGCCTCGTATCTGGGCGCTCACCGCCCCACCAC
>DATFGS010000076.1:0-1962 GCA_035249225.1 Candidatus Methylomirabilota bacterium
GGCCTTGGCCTTGAGGCCGGCGAGCTGGATGCCGTCGTTGGTGTAGGCGTCCACCTGGCCCTGCACCAGCGCCTGGAAGGCCGCCGGCTGGTCCGGGAACTCGCGCAGGACCGCCTTGGGCGCCTTCTCCCGGATGATGCGCGCGTTGGTCGAGCCCTGCTGCGCGGCGATGCGCTTGCCGTCGATGTTCTTGATGCCCTTGATCGGGCTCCCCTTCTTCACCAGGAACTGGGCGCCGGTGACGAAGAAGGTGATCGAGAAGTCCACGCTGTCGCGCCGCGTGCGCGTGTCGGTCATCGTCCCCGCGATCAGGTCCACCGCCCCGGAGGACAGCAGCGGGATGCGCGTGGGCGGCGTGCTCTCCTTCTTCTCGACCTTGATCGGCTTGCCGACCTTCTTCTCGAGCGCGGGCTTGACCAGCTCCTCGACCAGGTCGACCGAGAAGCCCACCCACTCGTTCCGCGCGTTGACGTAGGCGAACGGGGGCGATCCGGTCCGGGTGCCGATCGTCAGCGTGCCCGTCTCGCTGATCTTGTCGAGGGTCGCCTTCTGTTGCGCCGCCGCGGGCGTCACCGAGACCGCCAGCAGCGCCAGCACCATCACCACTCCGATGAATCTCCGCATGCACATCCTCCTTGGATGAAGTCTCAGTGCGACAGGATCTTGGACAGGAAGTCCTTCGCGCGGTCCGACTGCGGCGCGGCGAAGAAGGCCTCCGGCTTCTGCACCTCCACGATCCGCCCGTAGTCCATGAACACGACGCGGCTCGCCACGCGACGGGCGAAGCCCATCTCGTGGGTCACCACCATCATGGTCATGCCCTCCTTGGCCAGATCGGTCATGACGTCCAGCACCTCGTTGATCATCTCGGGGTCCAGCGCCGAGGTGGGCTCGTCGAACAGCATGATGCGCGGCTGCATGGCGAGGGCCCGGGCGATCGCGACCCGCTGCTGCTGGCCGCCCGAGAGGTTGGCCGGGTAGTAGTCGGCCCGATCCGGGATGCGCACCCGCTCGAGCAGGGCCCGCGCGATCTTCTCCGCCTCGGCCGCCGGCAGCCCCTTCACCTTGCGGGGCGCCAGCATGATGTTCTGGAGCACCATCATGTGGGGGAAGAGGTTGAAGGACTGGAAGACCATCCCCACCTCGGTGCGCAGCTTGACCAGGTTCACCCCGCCCGAGCCGCCGATGGACTGCCCGTGCACGAGGATGTCGCCCTTCTGGATCGGCTCCAGGCGGTTGACGCAGCGGATGAGCGTGCTCTTGCCGGAGCCGGAGGGGCCGCAGACCACGATGACCTCGCCCGTCTCCACGCGCAGGTCCACTTCCACCAGGACGTGGTGCTGGCCGAACCACTTGTTGACGCCCTTGAACTCGATCGCGAGGGCCATGGCTACTCGATAACCAGCAGGACGTCCCCGGGGTTCACCGCCTGGCCCGCCGCCACCCGGATCTCCTTCACGGTCCCCGCCACCTGCGCCTTGAACTCGTTCTCCATCTTCATGGCCTCCAGCACGATGAGCCCGTCGCCGGGTGCGACCGCCTGCCCCACCGCGACCTCGATCAGCGTCACCTTGCCCGGCATCGGCGCCTTCAGCACCTGGCCCAGCGCGTGGCCCTGGGCGCCCCGGGTGCGGATGATGTAGCGCGACTCCTCCTCGACGCGGATCGCGTAGCGCTCGCCCTCCACGTCCACGAGGTAGACGCCGTCCTGCTCGGTGACGTCGGCCACGTGGGAGGCGCCGTCGAGCAGGATGGACCAGATGCCCTCCCCGGTCGCGCGCGCGTCCACCGCGAGGCGCTCGTCGCCCACCGTGACGGTGAAGCGCCCGTCAGCGCCCACGATCTCGACCGGGATCGTCTCCCGGCCGGCCTGCGCCTCGAACTTCAACGGCTCCTCCAGCCCGGGCGCAGCGCCTGCCGCCAGGCGCCGGGCGTCGAGGCCGGCGCGGTGGGCGACCCGCC
>DATFGS010000077.1:0-10382 GCA_035249225.1 Candidatus Methylomirabilota bacterium
TCGCGGCCGCCCGGCGCGCCCGCGCGCGCCAGCGCGGCCGCCACCGGACCGCGGCCGCCGCCGGTCAGGCAGACGAGGCCGCCCGCGAACTCGGCCAGCTCCTCGAGCGTGGCCGCGCCTTCCCCCTTCGGCGCGCGCATCTTCACCCGGGTCAGCAGGCGGCAGAGGTTCTGGTACCCCTCGCGATCCTCCACCAGCAGCGGCAGCCGGCTGCCGTCGGCCAGCGTGATCTCGGCACCCACGAGGGCCGAGAGACCGAGCCGGGTGCAGGCGCGATAGAGCCGGGGCGCGCCGTAGACGCCGTCGGCGTCCAGCAGCGCGATCGCGGGCTGCCCGAGCCGCGCCGCGCGCTCGGCGAGGGCCTCGGGCAGCGCGGCCGCCTCGAGAAAGCTGAAGGCACTCCGGGCATGCAGCTCGACGAACACGGACAGTCCTGCGAGGACCGCTAGTCGTAGATGCCTTCGAGGCGCCAGGCGGAGCCGTCGTGCGCCAGGCGGCAGAGCGTGCCGTCGGCCAGCTCCACGTCCCACTCGTCCTGCAGCCACGGGCGCGGGCTCCACCATTCGCCCGAGACGCGCCACGGCCCCACCCCGGCCACGATGCGTCCGGTGAGGCGGCCCGAGCGCACCGCCACCGGCCGACCGGAGGCCAGCGTCACCGACGCGGGCGCGGGTGGACGGAGGCGGCGGAGGGCGAGGGCGGGACCCTCTCCCCGGGGGGAAGAGGGCGTCGGGGTGGGGTGAGGCGGATACGCGGCGAGGGCGACGGCGTCGGGGCGGTGGGTGTCGAGCAGCGCGGGCGCGCCGATGGCGTCGGCGCCCACCAGCGCCACCAGGCGATTCAAGGTGGCGGTGAGCACCCGCGGAGCCGGGCGCGAGCGATCGGTGAGCGACTCCTGCGCCGGCGCGAGCCGCACCGGGCGGGCGCGAAACGTGAGCGCCTCCACCACCCCGCGCGGCGGGCGCGCTTCGAGCGCCATCCGGAGCAGCCCGCCGACCGATTCGGCATCGGTGATGGGCACCGCGGGCGTGAGCGCGCCCTCGTGGACGCGGCCGTCGCCGAGGCGGCACGTCCACTCGAACCCGTCGGCCGCGAGCCCGGCCGCGCCGAGCCGCGCGCACACGCGCGCGGCCAGCTCCCGGAGGCGCTCCACCACCGGCTCGAGCGTCTCGATCCCCCACTCGAGCGATGCCGACTCCTCGAAGAGCGGCACCGGCCGCCACGAGACGAGCGGGCGCGGGTCTTCCCCGCGAGCCAGGCGCTGGAGCCGGACGCCGTCGCCGCCGAGCCGTTCGAACAGCCCCGCGGTGGGCAGCGCGGCCAGCTCGCCGAGCGTGCGGAGCCCCCAGCGCGACAGGCGCGTGGCCGTCTCCTCCGGCAAATCGAGCAGCGACAGCGGCGCCGGGGCCAGAGACGCGGCATCGCCACCTCGCTCCACGATCGCCACCCCCGGGCCGAGGCGCGCGGCGGCGAGCGCGGCGATGCGACTCTCCGCGATGCCCACGCGGATCTCCACGCCCGCCGCCGCGGCGGCGTCCCGGAGCCGCGCGCCCAGGCGCGGCTCGTCGCCGAAGAGCCCTTCGAGCCCGGACGCGTCGAGATAGATCCGGCCGGCGCCGGCGTCCTCCACGCGGGGAGAATGGGCGAGCGCCACCTGGAGCAGCGCGGGCCGCGCCGGTTCGTTCACGGTGAGCAGGCAGGCGATGCGCGTCATAGCGTCCAGTCGAGCGTCCAGCTGCCCTCCCGGGATGCGTGGGAGGGGCGGGAGCGGAAGATCGAGACCTCGGAGCGGAGCCCGGCCAGGCGGGTGAGCGGGCGCAGGCCCATCCAGCGCGGCCCGAGCCGCCGCGTGGCCAGGACCAGGGAGGCGGGGCTGCCCTCGCGATGGCGGGCGCTCCGGGTGATCAGGATGGTGTCGCTGCCCTCCACCGCGCGCTGCAGCCGCACATGGGCGGAGGCGGGCATGGGCCCGAGCTCGTCCAGGTCCAGCACGACCAGGGCGAACCCGGGGCAGCGGACGAGGAGATCGGCGGCGCTGAGCGCGACCCGGAGCCGGGCCCCGCACTTCACCCACAGCAGCGCGGAGAGATCGACCCCCGCCGCCGCGGCGGACGCCGGGTCGAGCGCGTCCATCCCGTCCACGAAGGCCACCTGGCCGGCGCCCTGGCTCCCGCCCCCCTGACTCCCGCCCCCCTGACTTCCGAAAGTCGTGATCCGGGCGATGAGGGCCAGGAGCAGGCTGCTGCCTCCGGAGGATCGAGGACCGACGATCTCGCTGAGCCGGCCCGGGGGGAACAACCCGAGCAGGCCGTCGATCCCCTCGCGCTCCCACCCTGGCGGAGGTGAGGACTCGATCGGGATAGCCATGGTGCTCTATTAGATGACCAGGGCCGTATTACACATCACATGTTGAGTATACGCAACCACAAAAAAAGACTACGTCTCCCGGACCCGGCCGAGCCCCCCGCGGACCAGCGCCACGTAGGCCACCGCGTAGACGAGCACCCCCCAGACGTAGATCGCCCAGATCGGCGACTCCTCCGCGTATCGCGTGAACCCCTCGTAGGCGAAGATGCTCAGCGACACACCGGCCGGCCCCATCAGCAGCGCCGCGATGATCCGCGACGTGAGCCCGCGCGTGGTCGCCCACGGCGCCAGCAGCAGCCCGGCCTGCGAGGCCAGCCCCATCACCCCGAAGATCGCCAGGCTGATCAGGTCGGTGTGCTCCGGCTCCACGCTGCGGCCGAAACCGTACGCCGCGGCCGCGAAGGCGGTCGCGAGCGACAGCCCGGTGAGCCAGGCGGCCGCGAAGAAGACGAGCATCCCGGCGCGCTCAGCCAAGCCAGGGCATCTCGACGCGACGGCGGACCTCGAACGCCTCGATGGCCGGCAGCCGGGCCAGCGTCATCTCGACCTCGTCCTGTCCGGTGAGCAGCCCGTGCTTGCGGAAGGGATCGATCTCGAAGCGGATCGCTTCCCCGCCCGGGCCGGTAATGGTCTGGCTCTCGAGATCCACCGACAGGGTGGCGCCGGGCCGCTCGGCGAGGGCACGGCGCAGGCCGGCCGCGACCTCCGCCGGCAGCACCACCGCGAGCGCGCCGTTCTTGAAGCAGTTCTCGAAGAAGATGTCGCCGAAGCTCGGGCCGATCACCACGCGGATGCCGTAGTCCATGAGGGCCCACACCGCCATCTCGCGCGAGGAGCCGCAGCCGAAGTTCTCCGCGGTCACCAGGATCCGCGCGCTCCGGTACGCGGGCTGGTTCAGCACGAACTCGGGCTTCGGCGTGCCGGCCGCGTCGAAGCGCACGTCGTGGAAGAGGAGCGGCCCGAAGCCCGCCTCCCGCGGCTTGCGGAGGAAGCGCGCGGGGATCACGCGATCGGTGTCGATGTTGGGCAGGTCCATCGGCGCCGCCACCGCGGTGAGCCGGGCGAAGGGCTCCATCGATCAGCGCCCGAGGGTGCGCACGTCGGTGAGGCGTCCGGTGACCGCGGCGGCCGCCGCCATGGCCGGGCTCATGAGATGGGTGCGCGCGCCCTGCCCCTGCCGGCCCTCGAAGTTGCGGTTGGACGTGCTGGCCACGCGCTCGCCGGCCGCCGCGGTGTCGCCGTTCATCCCGACGCACATCGAGCAGCCCGGCTCGCGCCATTCGAAGCCCGCCTCCGTGAAGACGCGATCGAGCCCCTCCGCCTCCGCGGCCCGCTTGATCTGCGCGGAGCCGGGCACCACCCACGCGGGCACCGCCGCGCGGCGCCCCTTCGCCACTCCCGCCGCCGCGCGCAGATCCTCGAGGCGGCTGTTCGTGCACGAGCCGATGAACACCCGGCTCACCGGGGTGCCGGCCAGCGGCGCCCCCGGGGTGAGCGCCATGTAGGCGAGCGCGCGCTCCATGCTCGCGCGGCGCGCGGGCTCCCCGACCGCGCCCGGGTCGGGCACGTGGCCGGTGATCGGCAGCGCGTCCTGCGGGCTCGTGCCCCAGGTCACGGTGGGCGCGAGGTCCGCCGCGTCCAGCGTGACCTCGCGATCGAAGACCGCGTCCGCGTCGGACGGCACCGTCTTCCAGAAGGCGAGCGCGCGCGGCCACATCTCCCCCCCGGGCGCGAGCGGGCGCCCCTCGAGATAGGCGAAGGTGGTCTCGTCGGGCGCCACCATCCCCGCGCGGGCCCCGGCCTCGATGGACATGTTGCAGACCGTCATGCGCTCGTCCATGGACATGGCGCGGATGACCGGCCCCGCGTACTCGATGGCGTGACCGACCCCGCCGCCGGCTCCGATCCGGGCGATGATCGCGAGGATCACGTCCTTGGCCGTCACCCCGAACGGCCGCGCGCCGGTCACCGTGATCCGCATCACCTTCGGCCGCCGCTGCCAGAGGCACTGGGTGGCGAGCACGTGCTCCACTTCCGTCGAGCCGATGCCGCAGGCGAGCGCGCCGAAGGCACCGTGGGTCGCAGTGTGCGAGTCGCCGCACACGAGCGTGATGCCGGGCTGGGTCGCGCCCTGCTCGGGACCGATGACGTGCACGATCCCCTGACGCGGCT
The DNA here is from genome assembly GCA_035249225.1 of Candidatus Methylomirabilota bacterium. Lineage (GTDB taxonomy): Bacteria > Methylomirabilota > Methylomirabilia > Rokubacteriales > CSP1-6 > CAMLFJ01. The sequence goes on from DATFGS010000077.1 coordinate 4,540, forward strand.
CCCCGCGGCCGAAGAAGGTGATCCCGAGGCGCCGGGTGTGGCGATCGAGGTCCGTCACCATGGCCCGGATCTCGGGGTTGGCGATCTCCCCCGCGCCCGCCCCGGTGGGCACGTAGTGGTCGGCGGTGGCGAGGCAGGCGTCCGGCCGTCGCACCGGCCGGCCCTTGCGCTCGAGACGCGCCAGCGCGTGGGTAGAGCCCTCGTGCAGGAGGTGACGGTCCACGTAGAGCAGGGCCTGCCCGCCGGGTCCCTCCGCCACCACGTGGCGGTCCCAGATCTTCCCGAACATCGTGCGGGACATCAGCGGCCCGCGAACTTCTCCTCGATGCCGTGCCACCAGTCGAACCCCACGCGGCGGAAGATGTCCATCGGGCCCAGCACCGGGCCGGGCTGCCAGTCGGTGCCGTGCTCCTTGAGGAACGCGAGGGACTTCTCCATCGCGGGCACCGCGGCGGCCATGCACACCGCCGGGAAGATCACCATCTTGAAGCCGATGCGCTCGAGCTCGGCGACCTTGATCGCGGGCGTCTTGCCGCCGATGACCATGTTGGCGAGCAGCGGCGCCTTGATCTCCCGGGCGACGCGCCGGATCTCGTCCTCGGTCTGCGGGGCCTCGAAGAAGATCAGGTCGGCGCCCGCCTCCGCGTAGCGGTTGCCGCGATCGATCGCGTCCTCGAGCGAGGTGACCGCGCGGGCGTCGGTGCGGGCGATGATGACGAAGTCCGGATCGGTCCGGTACTCGGAGGCGGCGCGGATCTTGTCGCAGAACTCCTCGGTCGGGATCACCTGCTTGCCCGCGATGTGCCCGCACTTCTTGGGCGCCACCTGGTCCTCGATGTGGAGCCCCGCCACCCCCGCCTTCTCGTACTCCCGCACCGTGCGCACCACGTTGAGCACGTTGCCGTAGCCGGTGTCGGCGTCGGCGACCACCGGCAGCGAGACGCAGGAGGCGAGATGCCCCGCGTGGTTCGCCATCTCGGTGAGGGTGGCCAGGCCCAGGTCGGGCTGGCCGAGGTGCGAGGCCGCGGTGCCCGCGCCGGTCATGTAGACCGCTTGGAAGCCGGCCGCCTCGATCAGGCGCGCGGAGAAGCCGTCGTAAGCGCCCGGCGCGACGATGATCCCGGGCGCGTTGAGCATCTGGCGGAGACGGGTCGTGGCTCGCATACGGAAAACCTTTCCCGGGCGTTCGGCCCGACGGGGACTTGCGTGGCGATCGGAGGCTCGGCAGCAGGGACGATTGTCGGCCAGGGGCCGCGGGCTTGTCAAATGCGGCCGGGTCCTCTTGCCACCGGCGCAACAATGGTCCATGCGACGTCACCACGATCCCAAGCGAGGGCCCGGTCCATGCGACGGTTGACGCTAGCCTTCCTTCCGATGCTGCTGCTCGTCCTCTCGCCGGTCGGCCCGGCGAGGGGCGACGAGGTGCTCTTCCTCAACGGCGACCGGCTGTCCGGCAAGATCCTCAAGGCGGCCGGCGGCAAGCTCACGATCAAGACCGACGGCGCGGGCGACGTCGTCGTGGACATGTCGAAGGTGAAGACGTTCTCGACCGATTCACCGGTCGAGGTCGGCGTCAAGGCGCAGGCGCCGGTGAGCGCGGACGTGGGCGCGGGGCCCGATCGCCACGTGCAGACCGTCCCCGCGCCGGGAGCGCCGCCGCAGCCGGTGGCCATCGCCGACATCAGCGGGATCAACAGCCCGCCGGCCTGGACCGGATCGCTCTCCCTGAACGGGCTGCTCACCTCCGGAAACTCGGAGACCGAGCAGCTCGGCTTCCGCGGCGCGCTCTCCAAGCGCTGGCCGAGCGATCGCCTCACCTTCGGGGCCGAGTACTCCTACGGCCGCCAGGAGGATCCGCGCACCGGGACGAAATCCACCACGATCGACTACGCGATGGCGCTCGCGAAGTACGATCACTTCCTCACCAGGAAGTTCTACGGCTACCTCGGCACCAAGGCGGAGCGCGACAAGGTGGCGGCGCTGGAGCTGCGGCTCGCCCCGGGCGCGGGCGTCGGCTACCAGTGGTTCGAGGGCCCCGCCTTCAATCTCTCCCACGAGACGGGCCTGGTGTGGGTGTACGAGAACTACAAGACGACCGGGTCGAGCGAGTTCTTCGGGCCGCGCCTGGCCTACTCCGTCGACTGGACGCCGATCCAGCCGCTCACGCTCTACCACAAGCTCGAATACATCCCGAGCTTCGAGGACCTCGGCGGCGACTACCTGCTCAACATCGACGCGGGCGCGCGCCTGACGGTGTGGAAAGGGCTCTTCGCCGAGCTGCGCTACGAGTTCCGCTACGACTCGACGCCGGCCTCCGGCCGGCAGCGGACGGACCAGCGCTACATCCTGGGCGCGGGCTGGGCCTTCTGACCCGCGCCGGCCCCGGCGGCTACTCGGGCAGCCCCTCGATCGCGTACATCCCGAGGGTGAGCGGGCTCGGATCGCCCCACCGGCCGAACCACCGGCGGTAGATGTCCACCGCCTGACCGGTCCGGTAGAGGCGCGCCAGGGTCCGGTTGACCGCGAGGCGGAACTCGGGGTCTCCGCGCCGCAGCATGAGCGCGTACGGCTCATAGGAGAGGTAGCGGTCGAGCAGCACGAACTGCCTCGGGTCGCTCGCGCTCGTCACCAGGCCCATCAGGATCGCGCGATCGGTGGCGTACACCTCGGCGCGCTTCTCCACGACCGCGGCCAGGCCGTCCGCGTGGTCCTTGACCGCCACCACCCGGGCCGCATCCGGAGTGGCGCCCATCGCGGTCATCGCGTTCTTGACCATCTGCTCGGTGGTGGTGCCCGGGATCACCGCGATCCGGATCGCGCCGAGCTGGTCGCCCACGTTCGATCCCGCGAGGGCGAGCAGGCTCGCCCCGGTGATGAAAGTGGTCAGGCTGAAGTCCACCCGCTCCTGCCGCGACAGGGTATTGGTCGTGGACCCGCACTCGAGGTCGATCGTCCCGTCCAGGAGCGCGCGCACCCGGGTCTCGACGCTGACCGGCACCCACCGGACCTGGAGGTCCGGCAGCTTGAGCTCGCTCCGCACGTCCTCGGCCACGCGCGTGCAGAGGTCCACCGAGTAGCCGATCGGCTCCTTGGTGGGGCCGGTGTACGAGAACGGCACCGACGAGTCGCGATAGCCGAGCGCGATCGTCTTCGTCGCCTTGATCTTCTCGAGCGTCGTCGCGGCCGGCGGGGCCGCCGGCGGCTGCATCGACGCGCAGCCCGCCGTCGCCACCACCCCGCCCAGCGCGAGCCCGACCAGGAGCGCTCTCACGAGCGTGAGCATCGGCCCGAACCCGCGTCGCCGTCAAGAGGCTCCTTGTTGTACAATCCGCACGGGTCGTTACCCCCGGATCGGAGCCGAGCCATGCCGTTCGCCGACGTCGGCGGAGTCAAGCTGTTCTACGAGGAGACGGGAGCGGGCGCGCCCCTCGTCTTCGTCCACGAGTTCGCGGGCGACTACCAGAGCTGGCACCTCCAGGTGCGGTTCTTCGCCCGGCGCTACCGCACCATCGCGTACAACGCGCGCGGGTACCCGCCCTCCGACGTGCCGGACAAGCCGGAGGCGTACTCCCAGGACCGCGCCGCCGACGACATCCTGGGCGTCCTCGACCACCTCAAGATCCCCAAGGCCCACATCTGCGGGCTGTCCATGGGCGGCTACGCGGTGCTCCACTTCGGGCTCCGGCATCCCGGGCGCGCCCTCTCGCTGACGGTCGCGGGCGCGGGCTACGGCAGCGTGCCGGGCGAGCGCGAGCGCTTCCGGAAGGACGTGGACGAGACCGCGCGGCGCTTCGACACCGAGGGCATGGTGGGCGTGGCCTCCTTCTACACCAAGGGGCCCACCCGCGTGCAGTTCATGGACAAGGACCCGAAGGGCTGGCAGGAGTTCTACGACCAGTTCGTCGCCCAGTCCGCCAAGGGCCACGCGCTGACCATGCGCGGGGTGCAGATGTCGCGGCCGTCCGTCTTCGAACTCGAGGCCGCGATGGAGAAGCTCGAGGTGCCGACCCTGATCATGACCGGCGACGAGGACGATCCCTGCCTCGAGCCCGGCATCTTCATGAAGCGCAAGATCCGCTCGTCGGGCCTGGTGGTGATCCCGAAGGCCGGCCACACCATCAATCTCGAGGACCCGGAGCTCTTCAACCGGGCGCTCCTCGACTTCCTCACCGCGGTGGACACGGGCCGCTGGCCGCTCCGCAATCCGCAATCGCAGACCGGCTCGGCGATCATGCCGGCCAAGCCCAAGTGACAGGAGACTCCACGATGACGCTGCCGCTGTCGCCGTACACCGTGATCGACCTCACCCGCGCCCGCTCGGGCCCGACCTGCGTTCGCCAGCTCGCCGACATGGGGGCGAGCGTGGTCCAGATCTCGGCGCGCGAGGACGTGGAGGGCGACTTCCCCCGCCGCGGCTTCGACTCCCAGAACCTCCACCGCAACAAGCGCTCGCTCACCCTCGATCTGAAGGCGCCGCGCGGCATCGAGATCATCCACAAGCTCGTGCAGAAGGCCGACGTGGTGGTCGAGAACTTCCGGCCCGACGTCAAGACGCGCCTCGGCATCGACTACGAGACGCTCTCGCGCATCAACCCGCGCCTCGTCTACGGCAGCATCTCCGGCTTCGGCCAGGACGGCCCCTACCGCGACCGGCCCGGCTACGACCAGATCGCCCAGGGCATGGGCGGGCTCATGTCCATCACCGGCCTGCCCGGGCAGGGCCCGGTGCGGGTGGGCATCCCGGTGGCCGATCTCACCGCGGGCATCTTCCTGGCCCAGGGCATCCTGGTCGCCCTGCTCGAGCGCGAGCGCTCGGGACGCGGCCAGTGGGTACACACCTCGCTGCTGCAGGCGATGGTGACCATGCTCGACTTCCAGGCCTCGCGCTGGCTCATCGGCAAGGAGATCCCGCCGCAGGCCGGCAACGATCATCCGACCGCGATCCCGACCGGCGTGTTCAAGACCGCGGACGGGCACCTGAACATCGCGGCCTCGGGCCAGCACATGTTCCGCCGGCTCTGCGAGACCCTCGGCACCGAGCCCCTCCTCGAGGACCCGCGCTTCCGCTCCGCGCCCGATCGCTCCAAGAACCGCAAGGCGCTCGCGGTCGAGCTCGAGAAGGCGTTCGCCCGGCGCACCACCCAGGAGTGGGTCGAGCTGCTCAACGCCAAGGGCGTGCCCTCCGGCCCCATCCTCGACGTCAAGCAGGTCTACGAGAACGAGCAGATCCGCCATCTCAAGATGGCGGTCCCGGTGAAGCACCCGGCGCTCGGCGAGCTCTTCGTGCAGGCGCCCCCGGTGACCCTCTCGCGCACCCCGGGCGGCGTGCGGACCCCCGCGCCCGACACCGGCGAGCACAACGATCAGATCCTGGCCGAGCTGGGCTACTCCGCGGACGACATCGCCTCCCTTCGAAACGACAAGGTCATCTAGGAGATCCCCGTGCGAGAGAACGCGTTGAAGAAGATCTGGGCGAAGGGCGACGCGGTGATCAACGGGTGGCTGTCCATCCCGAGCGGCTTCTCGGCCGAGGTAATGGCGCACCAGGGCTTCGACTCGCTCACCATCGACATGCAGCACGGGGTGGTGGACTACCAGGTCGCGGTGAGCATGCTCCAGGGCATCTCGACGCTGGGGGTGGTGCCGCTCGCCCGGGTGCCGTGGAACGATCCGGCGCGGCTCATGAAGATCCTCGACGCGGGCGCCTACGGCGTCATCTGCCCGATGATCAACACCGCGCAGGAAGCGGAGGCGATGGTGCGCGCGTGCAAGTACCCGCCGCGCGGCTTCCGGAGCTGGGGCCCGGTGCGCGCGTCGCTCTACGCGGGCACCGACTACGGCGA
>DATFGS010000078.1:0-3024 GCA_035249225.1 Candidatus Methylomirabilota bacterium
GCGAGGCCGCGGTCATGAAGCGCTCGGTGAAGCCCGGCGTCCGGCCGTCGGTCTGCCGGAGGAAGCCGTCGCATTCCTCGGCCGCGGGGCTGCTCGCCGTTGTTGCCCACGTCGATGCCGACCTCGAGCTGGCGCGCGACCACGTGGGCGACCGCGGCGTCGGCCTCCCGCGCGAGCGCGGCCGCATCCACCGGCTCGCCCCGGTCGCGGCGGACGAGCAGGTCGCGCAGCACGGGCGGGCGCGGGAGGCTGCCCACGTGCGTGGTGAGGATGCGCCGATCGCTGCGCTTCACGAGGGGATCCGCGCTTCGAGGATGGACATGGGACGGGATCTCCTTCCGGCGGGCGACTAGCCGGCCCGGGGAGTGATCTGGATCAGAGGGGCCGGCTCGGTCTCGATCTGGATCGTGGTGTGATCGATGCCGAAGCGGGCGTGGAGGACGAGGTGCAGCTCTTCCAGGATCCGGTCGGCGGGCGCGCCCGCCTCGACCACCACGTGGGCGCTCATGGCCTCGCGGCCGGAGGTCAGCGTCCAGACGTGCAGGTCGTGGACCCGGCGCACCGCCGGGGCGGCGCGCAGCGCGTCCTCGATCTCGGTCACGTCGAGATGGGGCGGCGCGCCCTCGAGCAGGACATTGACCGCCTGGCGCAGGAGCGCCCAGGTGCGCGGCAGGATGAAGAGCGCGATCAGGGCGCCCGCGATCACGTCGGCGATCGTCCAGCCGGTGAAGATGATGACCAGGCCGGCCACGATGACGAGCGCCGAGCTGACCGCGTCGCCCAGGACCTCGAGGTAGGCGCTCCGCACGTTCAGGCTCTCGGCGGCGCCGCCGTGCAGCAGCCACATGCTGGCCAGGTTCACGAGGAGGCCCAGGGTGGCCACCACCAGGATGGGAACCCCCGGGACGTGGGGCGGCTGCCAGATCCGCTCGTAGGTCGCGACCAGGATGGCGATGGCCATCAGGCAGAGGACCACGCCGTTGACGAGGGCGGCCAGGATCTCCACGCGGTAGTAGCCGTAGGTCTTGGCCGGCGTGGCCGGGCGCTCGGCGAACCAGACCGCGAGCAGGCTCAGCAGCACGCCGCCCGCGTCCACCAGCATGTGGGTGGCGTCGGCGAGGAGCGAGAGGCTGCCGGTCCACAGCCCGGCCGCGGCCTCCACCACCAGGAACGCGGCGGTCAGCCCGAAGACGGCGAGCAGGCGGTGCTTGTGACGGGAGCCGTGGGTGTGCCGGCCGTGCACGGGCGATCAGCGCGCCGGGGGCAGCACCAGCCGCGCTTCTCCTTGACGGATGCCCTGGCTCGCGAAGAACCCGGCGTGGGCCTCGACCGCGTAGCGGAAGGAGCCGAGCGGCCCGTACAGCTCGGTGGGGCTCGGGTCCATCTTGAGGATCGCGAAGATGCGCCCGTCCTCCTTGACGAAGGCGATGTCCAGCGCGGCCGGCACGTTCTGCATGTGGAACTGGGTGACGATCTCCCGCCCGAAGTCGAAGAGGATGAGGTGGCGCTTGATCTCCTCGGGGGTGGCGCACTGGAAGCCGCCGGCCTGGCGCTCGCCGGTGTCGGCGGCCTTCACGCGGAGCGCGATGGACCGGGCGCCGGCCTGCACGCTCACCATCCGGACCGGCATCCCCGCGAAGGCCTCGCGCCAGCGCGGGCACTCGGAATTCGGAGCGGGGCCCTTGGCCGGACCCTGGGCGAGGGCCGCGGGGACGGCCAGGACCAGGAGCAGGGACGCCAGGATCACGCCGCGCGGGCGGATCATGGGTGGGCCTCCCGCACGATCGCGGGCCAGCGGCGGCGCGCCAGCGAGGCGGCGGCGAAGATGAGCAGCGCGGCCAGCACCACCGCGCCGCCCGCGGCCAGGCGCAGGTAGTAGGCCGCGATGAGGCCGGAGGTCATGGAGAGCAGCGCGATGCCGATGGCGATGGCGGTGGCGGTGTGGAAGCTCCGGCCCAGCGCGAAGCCGGTGAGCGCGGGGATCACGATCATCGCGGAGACCAGCAGCACGCCCACCATGCGCATCGCCACCACGGTGGTCAGCGCGGTCAGCACGGTCAGCAGCAGGTTGAGCGCTCCGACGGGCACCCCGCTGGTCCGGGCCAGGTCCTCGTGGAGCGTGATGGCGAGGAGCTGCTTGTAGAACCCGCCGACCGCCACCGTGACGACCGCGCCCAGGGCCACGATCAGCCAGACGTCGCCGCTGGTGACGGTGAGGATGCTGCCGAAGAGAATGGCGAAGAGATCGGCGTTGAACCCGCGGGCCAGGCTGATGAGCACCACCGCCAGCGCGAAGCCGCCGGAGAGGAACACCGCGAGGGCCGCGTCGCCCTGGAGCGCCCCGCGCGCGCGCAGCCGCTCGATCCCGACCGCGCCGGCCAGGGCCACCGCCAGCGCGCCCAGCACCGGGGAGACGCCCAGGACCAGGCCGAGGGCGACCCCGGCCAGCGCCACGTGGGCCAGGGTGTCCGCGATCAGCGAGAGCCGGCGCGGGATCAGGAAGACGCCGATGGCCGGGCAGATCAGCGCGGTGACCACCCCCGCCGCGAACGCCCGGTGCATGAAGCCGTACTGGAGGAACTCGGGCATGGGCTAGTGGTCGTGGCTGACCACGCGCACCGCGGGGCCGTAGAGCGCGGTCAGCGCCGCGTCGCTCAGGAAGTCGCCCGGGCGGCCGTGGAAGACGAGCCGGCGGTTGAGGCAGGCGAGCTTGGTGACCTCCTTGGCCACCACCCCGATGTCGTGGCTCACCAGGATGAGAGTCACGTCGCGCTCCCGGTTGAGATGGTGGAGCAGGGCGTAGAAGCTGGTCTGCGCCTCCGGGTCCACGCCGCCGGTGGGCTCGTCCAGGATCAGCAGCTCGGGCTTGGAGACCAGCGCCCGCGCGATCAGCACCCGCTGCTGCTGGCCCGGCGACAGCGCGCCGATGCGCGCGCCCGCGTGGGCCTCCATCCCGACCTGGCCGAGCACCTCCGCGATGCGCTTGCGCTCGGCGCCGCCGATGCGCCCGAAGAGGCCGAGCGA
>DATFGS010000079.1:0-8556 GCA_035249225.1 Candidatus Methylomirabilota bacterium
GCTCCTCTATTCTGCGGAATCGGCGCTTGCCCCCCGGCACGAGACCGTCAACCAATTCCGCGAGGATCGTTAGATGTACGGCCCGTTCGGTCGATGGGATCATGAGCGGCCAGGAGGACTTCTCCATGGAGATCGGGTGTCATCTTCCCAACCAGGGGCCGCTGGCCACGCGGGAGGCGGTGGTCACGTTCGCGCGCGAGGCCGAGAAGCGCGGCGTCGCGTCGCTGTGGATCAGCGATCACGTCATCTTCCCGCGCACGGCGACCGGCAGCTATCCGGGCGGGCGGTTTCCCCATCCGCCGGACAAGCCGTATCTGGAGCCGGTCACCGTGCTCACCGCGGCCGCGGTGGTGACCGAGAAGGCGCGGCTCGGGTCGTCGGTGTTCATCCTGGGCCACCGGCACCCGGTCGTCATGGCCAAGATGCTGGCCAGCATCGACGCGCTGTCGGGCGGCCGGCTGATCTGCGGGGTCGGCGTGGGCTGGTGGAAGGAAGAGCTGGAGATCCTCGGCGTGCCGTTCCACGCCCGCGGCCGTCAAGCCGACGAGGCGATCCGCGCGTTCAAGGCGCTGTGGACGATGGATAACCCGTCGTTCGAGGGCGAGTTCTTCAAGTTCCGCGAGATCGGCTTCGCGCCCAAGCCCGTGCAGAAGCCGCACCCGCCGATCTGGGTCGGCGGCGACAGCCCCGGCGCGTTCCGCCGGGTGGTCACGCTGGGCGACGGCTGGCACGCGACGTCCAAGGACCCGGCCCAGTTCCGCGAGGGCCTGGGGCGGCTGGGCAAGGTCGCCGAGCAGCACAAGCGCGACATGAGGACGATCGACATGTCGGTGCGCTACAGTCTGCCCGACACCCTGATCGCGGGCGGGCCCCAGCGCGCCATCGACGAGCTCGCGGGCTACAAGCGCCTCGGCCTGAGCCACGTCCTGATCGACTTCCGCCGCGACGACCTCGGGAAGATGCTCGAGCTGCTGGAGCTGATCACCGGGACGATCCGTCCCGCCGTGGAGAAGGCCTAGGCCATCTTACTGACGGCGGCGGAGCATTTGCTGGAGGCTCTGGCGGGTGAGGCCGAGACGCTCGGCGGCCTGGGTCTTGGAGCCGCACTCGCGCAGCGCGTCCTCGATCATCTGCCGCTTGAGCGCCTCCACCGCCTCGTTGAGCGTCTGCACCGTTGGCGCCTGCGCGGCCCCGGCCACGATGCGTTCGGAGAGGTGCGCGGGCCCCAGGGGCTGGCCGTCCTGCGCGAGGGCGACCGCGCGCTCCAGCTCGTTCTCGAGCTCGCGCACGTTGCCCGGCCACGGGTAGGCGCGCAGGAGACGCAGCGCCTCCGCGCCCACCGACGGCACCGCGCGCCGCGCGTGGCGGCAGGCCTGGCGGAGGAAGTGCTCGGCGAGCGCGGGCACGTCCTCGGCCCGCTCGCGCAGGGGCGGCAGGCGGATCGGGAACACGTTGAGGCGATAGTAGAGGTCCCGGCGGAAGCGGCCCGCGGCCACCTCGGCCTCGAGATCCACGTTGGTCGCGGTGATCAGGCGGACGTCCACCTGGCGCGTGGTGTTGCCGCCTACCCGCCGGACCTCGCCTTCCTGGAGCACGCGCAGGAGGCGGAGCTGCATCGCGGGGGACGTCTCGCCGACCTCGTCGAGGAAGATCGTGCCGCCGTGCGCCTCCTCGAACAGGCCCTTGCGCTCGCCGGTGGCGCCGGTGAAGGCGCCCCGCGCGTGGCCGAAGAGCTCCGACTCGAGCAGGGAGTCGGGCAGGGCGCCGCAGCTCTGGGCCACGAACGGCTTCGCGCGGCGGGGGCCGTTGCCGTGGATCAGTTGCGCGAAGAGCTCCTTGCCGGTGCCGGTCTCGCCGAGCAGGAGCACGGTGGTGTCGCCGTCCAGCACCTTGCCGGCCAGCTCGACGGCGCCGCGCAGCCCGCTGGCCGCGCCGACCAGCGCGTCGAACGACGGCGGCTTGTCGCGTCCCGCGGAGGCCTCGCGCCGGAGGGTGTTGTAGGCCACCTCGAGCTCGTCGCGGAGGCGGCCGTTCTCGCGGGCGAGGTGCCAGCGCTCCACCGCCCGGCGCACCACCACGAGGAGCCCGTTGGGATCCCAGGGCTTGGGGACGAAGTGATAGATCCGCCCGGTGTTGATCGCCTCCATCAGGCTGTCCACGTCGGTGTACGCGGTGAGCACGATGCGCACCGCGTCCGGCGCGTGCTCCTGGCTCCGGCGCAGGAGCTCGACGCCGGTCATGCCGGGCATGCGGTGATCGGTGACGATGACCGCCACGTCCGGCTCCGCGGCGAGCCGCGCGAGCGCGTCCTCGCCGTGGTTCGCCCGGAGCACGCGGAACTCGGCGGCGAGGATCGCCTCCAGCGCGTCGAGCACGCGGGGCTCGTCGTCCACGATCAGGATCGTCGTCTCGTCCACCGATCTCCTTGCCGGCTCCCGCTCACCGCGGCGCGGGGGCGGTGTCCGCCGGCTCCCGCAGCCCGCACACCTCGTAGAGCATCTGCCGCTGGCGGATGCCCTTCAGACGCGGCCGGCCCAGCTCGCGGCCGCGGACGAGGTGATCCACCTGGTGGAAGGTCGCCTCCTCCACGATGATATGCGCGTCGAAGAGGCGTGTCATCCGCTGGATGCGCGAGGCCGCGATCATCGCCCGGCCCACCACGATCAGCTCGCGCCGCCGGTCGGAGCCGATCGTGCCCGCCATGACCGGCCCCGAGCTGATCCCCACCCCGATGTCGAAGGTGGGCCGGCCGTCGGCGGCCCAGCGCTCGGCGAGCCGGCGGACCGACGCGACCATGTCGGTGGCCGCGCGCACCGCGCGCAGGGCCACGTCCGGGCCCGCCTCGGGCACCCCGAAGAGGGCGACGATCTCGTCGCCCACGAGCTGCTCGACGGTGCCGTGGTGGCGGAAGATCACGTCGATCATCTCGGAGAAGTACTCGTCGAGCAGGCCGATCACCACCGGGGCCGGCGCGGACTCGGTGAGCCGGGTGAATCCGCGGATGTCCGCGAAGAGGACGGTGGCCTCGCGCCAGTCGCCGGTCGCGGGCAGGAGATCCGGGTTCGCGATCGCGAGATCGACGAGGCGGGGCGACACGTAGCGCTGCAGCTGCGCGCGCACCGAGGCCTCGCGGACCAGGCGGCCCTGGGCGTCGCGCAGGTGGGTCAGCGTCCGCTCGAGCTCGCTGTTCTTGGCCGCGAGGTCGTGCACCAGCCGCTCGCGCTCGCTCCGCAGGCGGTGATGCTCCACCGCGCGGCCCACCAGGTGGCGGAGCTCCTTGGGATCCCACGGCTTGAGGAGGAAGTGGTACACGCCGGCCGCGTTGATCGAGTCCATCAGGGCGTCGAGGTCGGTGAACGCGGTGAGGAGGATGCGAACCGCGTCGGGCGCCGTCTCGCGGCAGCGGGTCAGGAGCTCGGTGCCGGTCATGCCGGGCATGCGCTGGTCGCTGACCACCACCGCCACGTCCTCCCGGCCGATCAGCTCGAGCGCGGCGGCGGGGCGGTCGGCCCGAAGGACGCGGTGGTCCATCGCGAGCAGCGCCTCGAGCGCGTCGAGCACCCGCGGCTCGTCGTCCACCAGAAGAATGGTGTCCGCCATCACGCGCTCCGGGCCGCCGCGCCGCGGTGGATCGGCAGGCGGATGGTGAACACCGCGCCGCCCTCCGCCGGGCTCTCGGCCCGGAGCTCGCCGCCGTGCTTGGCGACGATCTCGTAGCTGATCGACAGCCCGAGGCCGGTGCCCTCGCCGACCGGCTTGGTGGTGAAGAACGGGTCGAAGACGCGGCCGAGGACCCCGGCCGGGATGCCGGGGCCGGTGTCCGCGATGCGGATCACCGCGGTCTCGCCCTCCGCGCGCGTCTCGATCGTGATGGTGCCGGGGCCCGCGATGGCCTGGGCCGCGTTCGCGAGGACGTTCAGGAACACCTGGTCGATCTGCGAGCGCACGCACTCGACGGGCCCGAGCCCGCCGTAGCTCCGGACCACCGTGATGCGGTCCTTCACGAGGTGGTTCAGGAGGGTCAGGCTCGACTCGAGATCCTCGTGCAGGTCGGCGGCCTGCCACACGTCGTCCGGGGTGCGGGCGAAGACGCGTAGGTCGCCGACGATCTTGCGGGTGCGATCGGCGCCCTCGCGGATGCCGGCGAGCATCGAGTCGAGGTACTTGAGCGCGTAGTCCACCTGCAGCTCGCGCCGCTTCGCCTCGATCCGGTCGCGGTCCGCCGCGCCGAGGTCGGCGTCCTGGTAGGTCTCGAGCATGCTCCGGAGGCGCCGCACGAAGTCGGTCAGGGTGACCACGTTGGAGGAGATGAACCCGATCGGGTTGTTGAGCTCGTGCGCGACGCCCGCCACGAGCTGGCCGACCGAGGCCATCTTCTCGCGCTGGATGAGCTGGAGCTGGGTGGCCTGCAGATCGCGGTAGGCGCCCCGCAGCTCCTCGTTGGTGACCCGCAGCTGCTCGGTGCGCACCCGCACCTTGTCCTCCAGGCCGCGGGAGAGCTCCTCGATGGTCTGGAAGCTCTCGGCCTTGTCGATCGCGAGCGCCACCTGGTTGGCCACCGCGGCCAGCAGGTCCACGTCCCCCTGGTGGAACCGATCCGGCTCCGCCGCGGTCACGGTGAGAACGCCGAGCACCCGGTCGCGCACGCGCAGCGGCGTGGCCACGAAGCTGCGCACCTGGTGGGCCCGCACCAGATCCCGGTGGATCGGGACCGGGGCCCGCTCGACGTCGTTGACGAGCACCGGCTGGCCGGTGACCGCGGCCCGGCCGCTCGCGCTCGCGTCCGCGTCGAGCGGCAGCTCGACGCCCTCGAAGGCCGCCGCGCTCGGATCGGCCCCCGCCATCTGATGGCCCCGCAGCACGCGACGCTGCCGATCCACCAGGAAGAGCTGCGCGCGCTGGTAGGCCATGCGGTGCACGAGCCGGGTGAGCGTCTGGTCGTAGATCTTCTCGGGGTCCAGGGTCGCGCTCACCGCCGCGCTCAGGTCGGTGAGGAGCGAGAGCTGCTCGATCCGGGTCTCGAGCTCGGCGAACTTCTTCTCGAGCTCCCGGTTCGAGTAGATGATCTCCTCGGATTGAATGTCGAGGAGCCGCTGGACGTGCCGGCGCCGCCGCCCCTCGCGCAGCGAGTAGCCGAGCGCGGTGCCCGCGACCAGCGGGAGGGGCGTCGCCATCGCGAGGAGCCAGCCGCCGCCCGCCACCGCGTCGACGATGCCGAGGGCGGTCGAGCCGGCCGCGCCGGCCAGGATCGGCACCCAGAAGTGCGGGCCGAGCGACGGGTTCCTCCAGCGCACCTCCCAGCGGCACGCGTCGGCCCCGCGGGCCGCGCAGGTGGTCTCGGTGATCCGCGCGCGGGGCAGCCCCCAGTTGGTCGGGAACCGCTCGTTCTGCACCTTGAGCCACGTGCACGCCCACAGCGGCATCCGGTAGCCGGGTAGCGGTGTCCACTGGTAGCGGGCGCGCCGCCGGCCCACCTCCAGGGCCTCGACCCGGTAGAAGCGGCTCTGCGAGTGGTAGATCGTCGTCATCCGCTCGTACGCGGCGCGGGGATGGCCGATCCCCATCGAGTAGGTGCCCAGGTAGGAGCGCTCCTCGCGGGGCTTCCAGTCCATGAACGACTCGCCGAAGCGCCGGGCCCAGCGCTCCTCGTCCGGCTCGCTCATCAGGCGCTGGGCGACCCGCACCACCTCGTCGGCGACGTGCAGGGGAATCCAGTTGTGGTCGGCCATGAGGTAGTCGCGGGAGCGACCCGCCACGCGGCAGATCGTGGCGACGCCCTCCGCGCCGGCCTCTTTCTCCACGAAGGGGATGAGCCCCTTCGTGAAGATGCAGTTGACCTCGCCCGGCACCGGCGCTCAGCTCGGCTTGAAGATGAACTTCGAGGTGACGTTCACCGGATTGGCGATGGTGTCGGCCACCGGCGACTTCCGGTCGATGGTCTCCTTGCAGCGCCGGACCTTCTCCTCGGGCGCCGGGCTCTGGATGGTCACGGTGTAGCGGATGTCGCCGAAGCCGTTGCGCACCGACTTGTCGTGGCCGAGGAGCCCGCGGAAGTCGATGTCCGCCTCCATCTCGACGGTGATCGCGTCGATCGGCACGTCGAACAGCGCGGCGTTGGTGGCGACACCGGAGATGAGGCAGCCCGCGAACGCGCCCACCAGGCTCTCCGCCGCGGTCGGCGCCGCGTCCACCCCGCCGAGCCCGCCCGGCGCGTCCATCGTGACGAAGAACTTCCGGGTGGGCGGCACCGCGCTCTGCCCCGCGATCTCCTGCGCGCCGATCTCGACGAGCGCCTTCACGCCGCGCTGCCACGTCGAGCGCACCTTCACGGTGCGCTTGCCGAGGGCCGGGTTCTCACGGATCCGCTTGTCCAGCGCCTTCACGCCCTCGACGTCCACGTCGTTCATTCCGAGTGCCATCGTGTCCTCCGTTGGTTGGTGGGAGCCGGGGGCGCGGGCGCCCCTCCGGGGTTCGGGTCAGAGCAGCTCCTCGATGAGCGCGGCCGCGCGGTCGGTGCCGTCGAGCGACACCGGCGCTCCGTGCACGGGCTTGCCCAGGTGCTCGAGGATCGACGCGCCGAGCGCCTCGGCACTGGTGCGGTCGTAGTCGAGCCGGACGCCCGCCCCGAGCCGGTCGAGCCGGCGCGCCACGTGGAGCTGCTGCTCGAAGTGCTGGCGGAGCGGGAAGTAGAGGAACGGGGTGCGGACCGCCGCGAGCTCCATGGTGGTGGTGAGACCGCCCTGCACGATGGCCAGGTCGGCGGCGGCGTGGTGCTCGAAGAGATCCGGCACGAACGGCCGGACCTCCACCCGCGGGTGCGGGGCCGTCCCGATCTCCTCGAGCCGCGGCCCCGCCACCAGGACCATGCGGGTCTCGGGGACGTGGGCCGCGATCAGGGAGAAGGCCTGCGCGCACTTCTCGAGCAGGCCCCGGCCGACCCGGGTGCCCCCGACCGAGACCAGGATCACGCGCTCGTCCTCCCGGTAGCCGAGCCGGTGGCGCAGGGCCGCGCGGTCGCGGAGGGCGGCCGGGTCGAAGTGGTAGGTGTAGCCGGAGAACCGGAAGTGCTCGCGCGCCCACTGCCGCATGTTCGGCAGGTCGGGGCCGAACTCGCGGTCGAGCACGTCGTCCGGCTCGCCGACCAGGATGGACCGGTCGCGCACGTCGGGGTGCAGGCGGAGATGGTCGATGTTCTCCGCGTTCTTCTCCCAGCAGCGGATGAACTCGGTGGAGCTCCGGTCGTCCCGCATCGGGAGCACCCCGATGAAATCGGTGAGGAAGACGTAGGGCGCCCGCTTCAGGTCCGGGTTCTCGTGCAGGTAGTAGTCGAGATCCCAGCCTTCGTCGCCGACCCAGAGGTCGTAGCGCTCGCGCTCCACCACGTCCGCGAAGGTCATGAAGTTCGCGGTCATGATCTCGTCCATGTCCCAGAGCGCGTTGAAGGCGTGCAGCTCGTGATCGGCGGCCCAGCCCTCGAAGTGGGCGGTCTCGTTCTGCAGCAGCGCGGTGGCCGGATGCAGGCGCTCGCCCCAGTGGCGGACCACCCGGTCGGCGGGTGCGGCCGCGAGGAAGTCCACCGTGACGTCGGGATGGCGCTCGCGCAGCCGCCGGGCGATCGCCAGATCGCGCTGGATGTGGCCGAGGCCGATCGGGCTCGACAGCCACAGGATCTTGCGCCGCCCGCCGCGCGATGGGCGGGGGGCCGCGGCCCGCGGCGTCTCCGCGGGGACCGCACGCTCGGGCCGGGCCGGGACCGTCACGGGCTCGACCGGACGATCCAGCACGAAGTCGCGGACGAGGCGGTTCACCTTCGCGGCGTCGCGGCCGTGGAGGCAGTGGCCGCCGCCCTCGAAGGTCACCAGGCGCGCGCCCGGGATGGCCGCGACCATCTTCTGCGCGTGCGGGTACGGCACGATCTTGTCCTGGGTCCCGTGCACGGCCAGCGTGGGGACGGTGACCTTGGCCAGGAGGTCGCGCAGGTCGACGTTGTCGATGGCCCGGAGCGACTCGACGAGCACGTCGGGCGTGGTCTCACCCGCCCAGGCGATCCCGTCCTCCACGCCTTTGAGCGAGTGGGGCTCCGGGAGCATGCGCTTGAACAGGCGCGCGACCCAGTTGTCGTAGTCCCCGCGGATCACCGGCGCCACCCGCTCCTCGAAGGGGCCGGGCAGGGACTCGGCGTACTGGGCGGAGAGGAGGATCAGGTGGGAGAGCCCCGCGGGGTGCTCGGCCGCATACCGGAACGCGAGCAGGGCCGAGCAGGAGAACGCGAGGAAGGCGAAGGGAGGCCGCGCCACCTCCTCGAGCACCGCCAGCACGTCGCCGTAGCGGGCCTCCAGGTCGTAGCCGGCCGCGGGCCGGTCCGAGCGGCCGTTGCCGCGGGGATCCATCGTGATCACCCGGAAGTAGCGCGAGAGGTACGGGATCTGGTGCTTCCACATGCGGCTGTGGACGACGACCTGACACGGCGGCAGCAGGAACAGATCGCGCGCGCCGCTGCCGGTGACCTGGTAGAAGATCCTCGCGTCGGGCCGGTGCACGTACATGGTCGCCTCA
>DATFGS010000080.1:0-3017 GCA_035249225.1 Candidatus Methylomirabilota bacterium
CGTCCCGCTCGGCGCGCCCGGCCCGCTCGCCGCGGCGTCCCCGGTCATCACCGCGCTCACGCCCGAGGTCGTCCCGCTCTCCCCTCGCGAGGTGGACTACCCGGTCCTCCGCGACGCCTACGACAACTCCCGCCTCGACTCCGAAGCCGAAGTCGCCGACTGGCGCGACCGGGGTCAGGTCTTGCATTCCGACATGTCGCCGGCGCCCGCGCTCCCGAATGTCGTATCTCGAGACCTGACCCCGCTTGCCGCCCCGCTTGCGGTGGCGGGGCGCGGATTGGGGGAGACCATCGCAAAGCGCGGGTCGACACGGGAGTTCTCGGGGGAAGCGATCGGCGCGCAGGCGCTGTCGAGCGCGCTCTATCACGCCACGCGGGGGTTCCCGGCCGACGTGCCCGCAGGGCTGGTCGACCTCTACGTCAACGTGCACGCGGTGACGGGCATCGACCCGGGCGCATACGCGTACGATCGCGCCGCCCACGCGCTCCGGAGCCTGCGGGCGGGGGACGTGCGCCAGGCGTCCGCCTTCCTCTGCCTCGAGCAGGCCCTGGGCGGCGCGTCGAGCGCGACCGTCTTCTTCCTCGCCGACCTGGCGCCCGTGCTCGAGCGCTGGGGTAATCGCGGCTACCGGCTCGTGAACCTGGAGGCGGGCCTGATCGGGGGGCGGCTCTACCTGGGGGCCTACGGGCAGCGCTTCGGGGCCAGCGGCCTCACCTTCTACGATCGCGCGGTGGTGGAGTTCTTCTCGCCCCACGCCGCGGGCAAGGACGCGATCTTCGTCACCGCCCTCGGCCGCTCGGTGAAATCCCCGCTCCGGGAATCCGCCTAGAAGTACGCGAGCAGCCGCCCGCAGGCGATCGTGGCGGTCCAGCAGCCGAGCGACACCACCGCCGCCAGCCGGGCCCAGGCTGGTGTGCCCGCCCTCACGTCCCATCGCGCCACCCCACGGAACGGCCACCGGTGAAACGCGGCGGCATTGAGCAGCGCCGCCGCGACGAGGATCAGCTTGAGCCGGAAGGCCGGGTTGACCGCGAACTCGGTGGCGTGGGCGCTGAACATCATGAAGCCGGTGGGCGCCACCACCGCGAAGCCCGCGCGCGACCACGTCAGCAGGTGCGCGCCCATGGCGCTCACCGGCATCGAGCCGCCGCGCCCGAGCAGCCGCAGATCGAAGAAGAAGGCGCCGCCCACCACGAGCACGAAGGCCAGGATGTGCAGGATCTCGACGATCGGGTAGAGCCACTGCCACTGGCGCATGGCCACCGCCAGGGCGGACGTCTCGAGCCAGACGAGCCAGGCGGCCCCCTCGGGCGGATGCATGGGCTAGCGCAGCTCGGTCGTCTTCCCGCCCACCGTGATCCGCTCGGCGCGCAGCTCGCCTGGATCCGTGCGGCTGGGGTAGCCCACCACGGTGGCGGTCACGCCCGGCCGCAGCTCGGCGCGCGGCAGCCCCCGGTTCTCCATTCGCGTGGGCGGGGCCAGCACCACGACCCAGACCTTGCCGGCGGCCTCGAGCCGGATGTAGCCGTGCGGGTGCTCGTAGCCGGCCTCTTGGATGATGCCGGTCAGCGTCGTCTCCTTGCTGCTGTCGTAGCCGCTCCAGCCGTGATGGGCCGTCGCGGGGGCGGTGACCAGCGCCAGGAGCGTGAGCGTCGACAGGATCAGTGCGTGTAGTCTCACCCTTGCACCTCTTTCTTCATGTTTCGCTCGGCCCGCCTCCGGCTGCGCCTCGCCCAGCTCGGAGCAGCTCTCTCGCCGTGGTTGGGTCGCGCGCTCGTGTCTCGTCACGGGGCCGGCAGGCGCCCCGCGACGGTGAAGGTCCCGTTGCCCTGCGGCGTGAGGATGACCATCTCGGCCATGGCCGGGCTCACGCCGACGAAGGCCAGGATGTTGGCGCCGTGGGTCACCAGGATCGTGTTGCCGCCCGCGCGCCGCTCGCCCGCGAGGGCCCGGAAGGCCCGCGTCTGCTCCGCCTGCCGCGTCCGGTCGGCGAAGAGCGAGCTCAAGGGCTCCCACGGCTCGGCCGACCCGAAGGCCAGCCGCGCGGTCTCGAGACACCGGCACCAGCGGCTCGACAGCACCCGCTCCACCGGGATCGCACGGGCCTTGAAGGCGGCGCCGATCCGGCGGGACTCCTCGCGGCCGGCTTCGGTCAGGTTCCGCTGGGTCACACAGTCGTCCTGACGAAAGCCGGTTGGGTCGCCGACTCCCGGCGTCGTCGTGGCGTGGCGGAGGAGCACGACCTGGCCGCCGGCCGCGAGCCGGCGCCAGAGGCCCTCGTCGGCGCGCGCGGGCCCGGAGAGGAGCGAAGTCGCGAGCAGGAGCGCCACGGCCCAGGCGAGCCCTTTCCACGGCCACGGTTGGGGCACGGCGCACATGGTACACGGCTTCACAAGCCGGGCGCTCGTTGCAAGGTATCGCGCGGTTCTGATACCGTGGTCGGGTCACCCTGACCCTCAAGGAGCTTGTAATGAAGAAGTACTACCTGATGGCGCCCGGGCCCACGCCCGTGCCCTCGAACGTGCTGCTGGCGATGGCCCAGCCGATGCTCCACCACCGGACGCCGGAGTACGAGGCGCTCTTTCTCGAGGTCCGGACCGGGCTCAAGCGGCTCTTCCAGACCAGCCAGGACGTGGTCCCGTTCACGTCGTCGGGCACCGGAGCGCTCGAGGCCGCGGTGTGCAACACGCTGTCGGCGGGCGACACCGTGCTGGTGCTGCGCGCGGGCAAGTTCGGCGAGCGCTGGGAGGAGATCTGCCGCACCTACGGCGTCACCGTGATCCCGATGGACGCGCCCTTCGGCGAGACGGTGCCCGCGGCCGCCTTCGCGGAGGCGCTCGGCCGGCACCCGGAGGCGAAGGCGGTGCTGATGCAGCACAGCGAGTCGTCCACCGGCGTGCTCCACGACGTCAAGGGCATCGCGGCGGTCACCCGGACGACTCCCGCGATCCTGATCGTGGACGCGGTCTCGAGCCTCGGCATCGCCGACCTGCGCATGGACGAGTGGGGGGTGGACG
>DATFGS010000081.1:0-4881 GCA_035249225.1 Candidatus Methylomirabilota bacterium
AGCATCTCGCGGCTCATGTGGGTGAGGATCAGGCGCCGCGCGCCCGCCCGGCCGGCGTGGGCCACGATGTCCGGGTAGTTCAGGTGCCACTTCACCGGCTTGTCGTAGAAGTAGGATTCCGCGATCAGCAGATCGGTGTCGTGCGCCGCGCGGGCGACGTCGTCGGTCCATTCGGTGTCGCCGGTGTAGCACAGGGACCTGTCGCCGACCTGGATGCGGAGCGCGGTGGGATTGGTCTCCGGGGTGTGGCGGGCCCGCTCCGGGGTCACGACGAGATCGAGCACCGGATGGGGCCGGCCGGGCTCCATCTCGATCCAGTCGAGCGGGAAGCGGGGGGTCATGACGCGCGAGCCGGGGAAGAGCGCCTCGCGGATCGCGTCCATGCGCGCGCGGAGCTCCCGCGGGCCCGCGATCGTGAGCGGGCGCGTGCGCCGGGCCGCCAGCATCGCGTCCATGAGCAGGAACGGCACCCCCGCCGCGTGATCCCCGTGGAGGTGCGTGAGCACGATCGCGTCGATCGAGTTGTGCTCGATCCCCTGCTGGGCCAGCGCGATGAGCGACGACGCGCCGAAGTCGATCGCGAAGCGGGAGCGGGGCCCGTCCACCAGGATGCAGGTCTGGAAGCGGCCCCCGCTGCCGAAGGAATCGCCGGAGCCGACGAAGCGCACGGTGACGGGCACGCCCCCGATCTTATGCGACCTCACGCGAAAAAGCTCCCGGGGCGCGGCGCGTCCTGCGAGGATAGCCGCGTGCGGCTCTTCGACCGGAAGTTCGGCGCCGGGTTCCTGGACGAGGTGCCCGCCGCGCCCGGCGTCTACCGCTTCCACGACGCGGACGGCGCGCTGTTCTACGTCGGGAAGGCCGCGAACCTGCGCCGGCGGCTCGGGCAGTATCGCCTCACCGGGCGGCGGAAGAAGGAGCGCAAGCGCCGCGCGCTCGTGAAGGCGGCGGCGCGCATCACCTGGGAGGTCTGCGAGTCGCCGCTGGCCGCCGCGCTCGCCGAGATCCGCTTGATCCAGACGCTGCGGCCGCCGCAGAACGTGGCGAGCGCCTTCCCGTTCCTCTACCCGTACGTGGGGGTCGCGACCGACGGCGGCGAGACGTACTTCTGCCTGACCACCACGCCCGAGGCCTTCCCGGCCTTCACGTTCCACGGCGCCTTCCGCTCCCGCGAGGTGACCGGCGAGGCCTTCTTCCGCCTCATGGACCTGCTGCGCTACGTCGGTCACCCGGTGCCGCGCCATCGCTGCCGCCGCCTGGGCGCGGCCCGGCACTCCCACGTGCGCGGGTTCCGGCGCCTGCCCGCCGACAGCGCGGCGGCGTGGAGCGCCCTGCTGCGCGGAGCCTCGCGCGAGGTGCTGGAGGCGCTGGCCCTGCGCCTGGTGGATCACGTCGGCGCCCGGGCCCGGCGCGAGGAGACGCACCGGGCCCTCCGCGCGGTCGGCCGCTTCTTCCGACACGAGGCCCGCGCCCTCGCCCGGGTGCGGACCGCCACCGGCTACGCGCCCTACCCGGTCCCCCAGCACGAGCGGGACCTGCTCTTTGCCCGCTACCGGGTCGAGGCGTTGACATGACAGGGCTTGTCAGGCGGGAGGCGCGTTTCGTAACTCGGTAAGAACGCTAGCCTTGTAAGCTCCCGTGCTTACAAGCGGTCGAGCATGGCACCGTCGGTGCAGTGCTCTCGGGCATGCCCGCCGATCCCTCCTCCAGGCGTATCCTCGTCGTCGACGACGACGACCAGATCCGGGACCTCCTGGCCACCACGCTGGGCGCCGACGGGCACACGGTGGACGGGGCCCGGGACGGCGGCGAAGCCCTGGCGCTGCTCGCGCAGCACCCCTACGACCTCGTGCTGAGCGACCTGCACATGCCGCACGTCGACGGCCCGTCCCTCTACGAGACGCTGCAGACCCGCCATCGCTTCCCGGTTCGCTTCGCCACGAAGCTGCCTCGCGTGATCTTCATGACCGGCAATCCCGCCGAGCACGCCGAGTTCCTCCGCGGGACCACCGACCCGATCCTGGAAAAACCGTTCGCGATGCGCATCGTCCGGAAGATGGTGCGCGTGCTCCTCTCCGCCACGCCCTAGGCTCTCCCGATGCGCCTGGCCAGCAAGATCTTCCTCGTCTCGGCCCTCGTGATCCTGGTCCTCTGCGGCACGGTGGTGTGGAGCCTGCTCACCGTCAAGGACCTCGTCACCGCCAACCAGGAGATCGCCACCCGCGCGCTGCCCGCGCTGCGCCTGCAGGGCGCCCTGCGGGAGGCGCTCCACGGGCTGGTGCGCCTGGAGGCCCGGGCCCTCGTGCTCCAGGATCGCGACTACGCGGCGCTGTGGAGCGACCGCGCCGCCCGGATGACGCGGGACCTCGAGACGCTCGGCTCGTACCTGGAGCGCGCCGAGGAGCGGACCGCGTATCGGCAGGCGCGCGAGGCATTCACCGCGTACCGGGACCACGTCGAGCAGGAGCACCGGCTGGTGGCGCTCGGCCAGGCGAAGGCGGCCCTGGCGATCGCGGAGGGTCCCGCCCGCGAGGCGGCCGAGCGCGCGGAGGCCGCGCTCACCGACGTCACCACCGCCAGCGAGGCGGGACTCGCCGCCGGCCAGGCACGCGCTCGCGCGCTCGAGACGCGCACCTGGCGCGCGGTGAGCGCCGCGCTGGCGGGGAGCGTGGTCCTGGCGCTGGCGGCCAGCGCGCTGCTCGCCTACCGGATGGCGCGCTCGCTCCGCCGCCTGTCCGCCGCCACCACGTCGCTCGCGACCGGCGCCTGGAGCGGGCCGCTGCCGGTGGAGGGGCGCGACGAGATCAGCGAGCTCGGCCGGGCCTTCAACCAGATGGGCGAGCGCCTGAGCGAGGTGGAGCGGCTCAAGGAGGAGTTCTTCTCGCACATCACGCACGACCTGCGGAACCCGCTGTCGTCCATCCGTCTCGCCGCCGAGGGTCTGCAGGAGCGGGCCGAGGCCGCGGGCGATGCGAAGCAGGCGCGCTTCGCGTACCTCATCGAGATCAGCGCCGCCCGCATGATGGCCATGATCAACCAGATCCTCGACTTCACGCGGCTGCGCGCCCGGGCGGTGCCGCTGGACCGCAAGCCCACCGACCTCCTCGAGGTGGCCGGTCGCGCGCTGGATGAGCTCCGGCCGCTCTCCGAGGAAAAGCGGATCCGGGTCGATCTGGCCGCGCACGGGCGCGACTTCACGACCCTGGGGGACGAGAACAGCCTGGTGCGCGTGGTCGTGAACCTCCTCGGGAATGCCCTGAACTTCACGCCCGTCGGAGGAACCGTGTGCGCCCGCCTGCTGGAGCGCCCGGACCGGCTCGATCTCGAGATCGAGGACACCGGCGTCGGCATTCCGGCCGGCGCGCTGCCGTGGATCTTCGAGCCCTACCGTCAGGCGCACGGGCCGCGCAAGGGCACCGGCCTTGGCCTCGCGGTGGTGAAGGGCCTCGTGGAGGCGCACGGCGGCACCGTGAGCGTACGGTCGGAGCTCGGGAAGGGCACCTGCTTCACGGTGACGATCCCGAAGGCGGAGAAGGCGGTGGTCGCGGCATGAGCGGCCGTGCGCGGCGCCTCTGGTGGGTCGCTCCCCTCCTGCTGGTCGCCGCGTCCGGTTGCGGCACCGGAAGGCCGTTCCCGTGGAGCGCCGCGGAGCCGCGCGAGCCCACGCCATCGCGTCCCGCCGCTCGGCTGCTCACGGAGGCCGACGAGCTCGCCCGGCGCGGCCAGGGATCGGCCGCGCTCGCCATCTACGAGCGCGTGCTGCACGAGCATCCCGGAGACCCGGCGGCGGCCGCCGCCCTCTACGGCGTCGGGCGCCTGCAGACCGACCCGGGGGCGGGCCTTCGCAGCTACCGGGCCGCACATCGGACCTTCTCGCGCCTGCTGGCCGACTACCCCGGCAGCCGCTTCGAGACCGACGCGCGCGCGTGGCGGACCCTCATCGCCGAGCTGATCGCGCGCGAGGAGGACGCGGCGCGCGTCAAGGAAGACGCGGGGCGCCTGCGGGAAGAAGCGGTGCGGCTGCGGACGCAGATCGAGCGGCTCCGACGCACCGACCTCGACCTCGAGCGGCGCCGCTAGCCGAACCGTCCGGCTTCGCCCGAGCGCGCCGGCTCCGTCAGCTCGCCTGCACCCGCAGGTTGTTCACGACGTCGCGGACGCCCTTGACGTCCCGGGCGATCTCCGCCGCGCGGACCCGCATCGCCTCGGAGGACACGGTCCCGTTCAGCGCCACCACGCCCTGGTTGGTGTCCACGTCGATCCGGGTCACGGTGGAGATCTTCTCGCCCGCCAGCTTCGCCTTGACCTTCGCGGTGATGCCCGCGTCGTCGATGTTCTCGCCGAGCGTCCGGCCGGTCATGCTCGAGCACGCGGCCAGCAACATCATGATCGCAACCGCCACGCCCACCATCCGGTTCACATTGGCCACCCGCGCCATGCGCATCATCATCCGTCTCCTCGCTCGCTACCCGTCTGCCTGCCGGTGCACGGCAAAAGGAGCAAGGAGCGTGCCCTCGGAGGTCCGCACGGCCGGCGCGGCTCCGCGACCGATACGACGCGAGGTTCCGGGGCGCGAGGGCGCGGGCGCGCCGGGAAGCGTGACGAGGTTACCGGGTAGGTTCTGACTGGCCTCGCCGGGGGCCGTTGACATGGCCAGCCGCCGCGGCGCACTATCGCGGCGGCCCGGACAGCGCGGTCCGCATCGACACCGCACCCACACGCGGAGGGACCCATGGCGATCCAAGCCTCTGGCGAGCTCAGGGCAGACGTCCACAGCATCGAACCCATCCCCGAAGCCGACAAGGACTCCACCGGCCCGCAACAGATGTGGATCTGGGCCGGGGCCAACATCGCCCCGATCAACTGGGCCCTCGGCGCGCT
>DATFGS010000082.1:0-7004 GCA_035249225.1 Candidatus Methylomirabilota bacterium
TTGTCCTTCACGCGGCCCGAGGCCTCGTGGATCGAGCTGCCCGCGTTGACCGCGCTGCGCGAGGCGAAGGTGCCGACCCCGAACGGGATCGCGGCGGTGTCGCCCCCCACGATGGTCACCGCCTCGAGGGGAATGCCGAGCGCGTCCGCCGCGATCTGGGCGAACGAGGTCTCGTGCCCCTGCCCCTGGCAGCAGGCGCCGGTCGCGACCACCGCGTGACCCGAGGCGTCGAGCCGCACCGTCGCGCCCTCGTAGGGCCCGATCGCGGTGCCCTCGACGTAGCTCGAGATCCCGATGCCGCGGTGGATCCCCTGCTCGCGCAGCCGCGCCTGCTCGGCACGCAGGGCCTCGTAGCCGACCGCCCGCAGCGCCGCTTCGAGCCCGGCCTTGAAGTCGCCGCTGTCGTAGACCAGCGGGTTGCCGTCACGATACGGGATGTGCAGCTCGTAGGGCAGGTCGGACGCGGACAGGAAGTTGCGCCGGCGCAGCTCGGCCGGGTCCATCGAGAGCTCCCGGGCCAGGCAGTCCACGATGCGGTCCATCGCGAACACCGTCTCGGGGCGACCCGCGCCGCGATAGGGCGCGTTCGGCGTCTTGGTGGTGACGACCCCGCGGCACTCCACGTCGAGGCTAGGCACGCGGTGAGGGCCCAGCAGGTGGGCCACCGTGTTGTAGGGCAGCACGATGCCCCAGGAGTTGTAGGCGCCCAGGTCCACCCAGATCCGATCGCGGACCGCCAGCATGGTGCCGTCCCGCCGGGCCGCGATCTCGATGTCGTGCACCTGCGCGCGGGCGTGGGCCGAGCCCATCATGTGCTCGCGGCGGTCCTCGGTCCACTTGACCGGCCGCCGCGCCACGATGGCCGCGGCGGGGATCAGCAGATCCTCCGCGTAGCCGTTGGCCTTGGTGCCGAAGCCGCCGCCCACGTCGGGGGCGATGACCCGGATCTTGTGTGGCGGCAGCCCGAGCGCGGCCACGAGCCCCTGCTGGACGAAGTGGACGACCTGGGTGCCGTTCCAGGTGGTGAGCGCGCCGTCGCGCGGATCCCACTGGGCGACCACCCCGCGGGTCTCGATCGGCATGCCCACGTAGCGCGGGATCACGAAGCGCTCGCGCACGCGGGCATCGGCCTGGCGGAAGGCCGCCTCGACGTCGCCGAAGCCGGCCTTGAAGGAGAGCGCGATATTGTCGCCCCAGGCCGGATAGAGCACGGGCGCGTCGGGCCGGGCGGCCGCCTCCACGTCGGCCAGCGCCGGCAGCGGCTCGTAGTCCACCTCGACGAGCTCGCAGCCGTCCTCGGCCACCGCGCGGCTGCTCGCCAGCACCATCGCCACGATCTCTCCCACGTGGCGCGCCTCGTCCCGGCACATCGCGAGCTGGTGCGGCTGCCTCATGGTGACGGCCACGCGCGCGGACAGGCCGGGCGGGATGGCTCCGAAGAGCGGCAGCGGCTTCATCCAGCGCTCGAGGTCGGCGAAGGTGAGCACGTGGGCCACGCCGGGCACGCGCCGGGCCGCGTCGGTACGGACGGCGGTGATGCGCGCGTGGGCGTGCGGGCTCCGGACGAAGGCGGCGTGGAGCATCCCGGGCAGCTTGATGTCGTCCACGAAGCGGCCCTCGCCGCGGAGGTAGCGCGGGTCCTCCCTGCGTCTGACCGATGCTCCGAAGTACTTGGCTCCCATGGGTCTCCTAGCCGCCCAAGTATGCCTTCTTCACGTGGTCGTTTTGCATGAGGTCTTTGGCGGGGCCCTCCAGGGTGATACGGCCGGTTTCCATGACGTAGGCGCGGGTGGCGAGCTGGAGCGCCATGTAGGCGTTCTGCTCCACCATCAGCACGGTGGTGCCCTCGCGCTGGATGCCCGCGATGATCTGGAACACCGTCTCGGTGACGGTGGGGGCCAGGCCGAGCGAGGGCTCGTCGAACAGGATGAGCCGCGGCCGGGCCATGAGGCAGCGGCCGATGGCCAGCATCTGCTGCTCGCCCCCCGAGAGCGTGCCCGCGGGCTGGCGCCGCCGCTCGGCCAGGATCGGGAAGTGGCCGAAGATCCGGTCGCGGTCCGCCGTCACCGCCGCGGTGTCGGTGCGCACGTAGGCCCCCATCTGGAGGTTCTCGTCCACGGTCATGTGCGGGAACACCCGCCGGCCCTCCGGGCAGTGCGCGATGCCCCGGCGCAGGATCTCCTGCGGGGCGAGGTGCTGGATCTCCTGCCCGTCGAAGACGATGCGGCCGGCGGCGGCCCGCACGAGCCCGGAGATCGTCTTGAGCGTGGTGGTCTTGCCCGCGCCGTTGGCGCCGATGAGGCACACGAACTCGGATGCCCCCACCGTGAGCGAGACCGAGTCGAGCGCGGCGACGCGCCCGTAGCGCGCGGACAGGCGCTCAAGGGTGAGCATGGGCTCCCGCTCCCAGGTAGGCGCGGATCACCTCGGGGTCGCGCTGCACCGCGGCCGGGTCGCCGTCGGCGATGAGCCGGCCGTAGTTCAGCACGAGCACGCGGTCCGAGATGCCCATCACGAGCCGCATGTCGTGCTCCACCAGGAACACCGTGATGCCCTCGTCGCGAATCCGGCCGATCAGCGCGGCCACCGCGACCTTCTCGGAGGCGCTCATGCCCGAGGCCGGCTCGTCGAGGAGCAGCAGCCGGGGCCGCGCGGCCAGCCCCACCGCCAGCTCGAGGAGGCGCTGCTCGCCGTAGGAGAGAGCGGCGGCCGACTCCGCGCGGCGCGCGCCAAGGCCCACGAAGTCCATCACGTGATCCGCCTCCGCCCCGAGCCGTCGCTCCTCCTCGCGCACGCGGCCGCGGGCCAGCAGGGCCGCCGCCACGCCCACGCGCCCGCGCAGGTGCAGGCCGGTGAGCACGTTCTCCCGAACGCTCAGCCCGGGGAAGAGGCTCGTCTTCTGGAAGGTGCGCACGAGGCCCCGCTCGGCGATTCTATGGGGGCGCCAGCCGGTGATCGACTGGCCGTCGTGATGGACGGTGCCCTGGGTCGGACGCTGGAATCCGGTGATCACGTTGAACGCGGTGGTCTTGCCCGCGCCGTTGGGCCCGATCAGGCTCGTCACCGTGCCGGGGGCGACCGCGAAGCTCACCCCGGTCAGGGCGGCCACGCCGCCGAAGCGCACGGTGAGATCCCGGGCCTCGAGCGTCACGACGTCCGCCACCGCCCCCGGAGCGCCGGCCAGGCCGCCCGCAGGGCCGGGACAATCCCTTCCGGCATGAAGAACAGGACCGCGACGAGCAGGACGCCGTAGAGCAGCATCTGCCACTGATAGGACGTCAGCTCGCGGAGCGCCTCCGGCAGCACCGTGAAGAGCACCGCGCCCACCACCGGGCCCGCGAGCGTCCCCTTCCCGCCCGCCACCACCATGATCACCATCGTCACGGTGTAGGTGAACAGGAACACTTCCGGGCTCACGAAGCGCGTGTAGTGGGCGTAGAGCCCGCCCGCGAAGCCGGCCATCGCCGCGCTCGCCACCGCGGCCAGCACGAGGTAGTGGGTCGCGTCGATCCCCACCGAGGCGGCGAGGGTCTCGTTCTCCCGGAGCGCGACGAGCGCGCGGCCGACGCGAGAGCGGACGAGGGCCAGGCAGAGGAGGTAGGCGCCCACCACCCCGGCCAGCACCAGGTAGTAGTACGCGCTCTTGGTCCGCAGCGAGAGCGCGGCGAGCCCGGGCAGCGCGATCTCCACCGGGGGCACGCCCGGGATGCCGAGCGGGCCGTTGGTCAGGTCCATCCAGTTCACGCTGACCAGAGAGACGCAGCCCGCGAACGAGATCGTCAGCAGCACGAAGTAGGCGCCGCGCAGCTTCAGCGCCAGCCGGCCGATGACGTAGCCGGCCAGGCCGGGCAGCACGATGGCGGCCAGCAGGCCGAGCCACGGGGACCAGTCGAGCTTGACGGTGAGCAGGGCCGAGGCGTAGGCGCCGATGCCGAAGAAGGCGGCGTGGCCGAGCGAGAGCTGCCCGGTGTAGCCCAGCAGGAGGTTGAGGCTCAGCGCCAGCACCGCGAAGATGCCGGCCATGATCAGGGTGTGCAGGTGATACGGGTTCCACACCCAGGCGGGCGCGGTCAGGACCACGACGACGCCGAGCGCGGGCGCGAGCCGCCTCATCCCACGCGCTCGGCGCGGGCGAAGAGGCCCGAGGGACGTAGCAGCAGCACCGCGACGATCATCAGGAAGCCGACCGCGTCCCGGTAGCCGGAGGAGATGTAGCCGGCGCCCAGCTCCTCCGCGATGCCCAGCACGAGACCGCCGAGCGCCGCCCCGCCGAAGTTGCCCAGGCCACCCAGGATCACCACCGAGAAGGCCTTGAGCGAGGCCAGGTCGCCCATCGACGGGTAGAGCAGGAAGACCGGACCCAGCAGCGCGCCCGCCGCCGCGGCCAGCCCCGCCCCGAAGGCGAAGGTCACGGTGTGGATGCGCTCGATGCTCACGCCCATGAGGGCGGCGGTCTCCCGGTCCTGGAAAGTGGCGCGCATGGCGCGGCCGAGCTTGGTGCGGCTCAGCAGCAGATGCGCCCCCAGGATCAGGAGGCCCGAGACCACGAACACGAAGATGCGCAGCGGCGCCACCGACACCGCGCCCAGCACCACCGGCTGGGTGGGAAAGGGCGTGGGCACGCTCTTGGCGACCCCGCCCCAGCCGAGCAGCTCCGCGTTCTGCATGGCGATCCAGAGGCCGATCATGACGAGCATGACCGTGTCGATGGACTGAGCGCGCAGGGGCCGCAGCAGCACGCGCTCGCAGACCGCCCCGGCCAGGGCCCCGATCATGATGGCGAGCGGGATCGCCAGGAAGAAGTGCACCGGGGCGAGCAGGAGCGCAGCGAACGCGGCGTAGGCCCCGAGCGTGTAGAACTCGCCGTGGGCGAAGTTCACCACGTTCATCAGCCCGAAGACCAGCGTGAGGCCGATCCCGAGCAGGCTGTAGGTAGCGCCCAGCAGCAGCCCGTTCAGCAGGTGCTGGAGAAGCTGGTCCAAGCGCCCGCGGTCGCCGGTCGCGCTACTTCTTCGCCGAGAACGCGGGCAGCGCGATCTTGCCGTCCTTCACCTGGACGATGAAGATGCTGGGCTTGCTCTGCCCGCTCTCCTTGCCCGCCGGGCCGTCCTTCTCGAACTTGATGGGCCCGTTGACCCCCATCACGTTCACCTGCCAGAGGGCGGCCTGCACCGCCTTCGGCTCCGCCTTGCCCGCGAGGCGGATGGCCTCCACCGCGGTGAGCACGCCGTCGTGGCCGCGGAAGCCCTCGGTCAGCCCCTCGAAGGGATGCCCGCGCTTGGCCCACTCGTCCACGAAGGCCTTCGCCAGCTTGCCATCGGGCATCGCCTCCGGGAACCACGGCAGGAAGAAGAGGATGTGATACGTCCCCTCCGCCGCGGCCCCCGCCTGCTTGATGAGCTGCGAGGGTGACGAGCTGCCGCCGGTGGTGATGACCTTCCGGACCAGCCGCTGCTCCTGGGCCTGCTTCAGGACCAGGGTGATCTGCTCCACGCTGGTGGTGAGGAAGAGCGTGTCGCCGCCGCCCGCCTTGACCTTGGTGATCTGCGCGTTCATGTCGGTGGCCGACTGCTCCATGAACTCGGCGCTGCCCACCTGCGCGCCCGACCGCTTGAGCAGGTCGCCGAAGGCCCCGACCGCTCCGCGCCCCCAGTCCGTGTTCACCGCGAGGAAGTCGGCCTGCTTGATCCCGAGGTCCTTCATGTACTTCTCGAGGCCGAGCGCTTCCATCTCGCTGGGCGGGCTGATGCGGAAGACCCAGGGGTTGCCGCGCTTGGTGATGGTCGAGGCGCTGGAGGTCTCCACGACCATCGGCACGCCGTACTCCTCGAGCTTCGGCATGGCCGCGAGCGTCATCGAGCTGCCCCAGGCGCCCACGATCACCGGCACCTTGTCGCGCACGATCAGCTTCTCGGCCGCGGTGGCGGCCTCCTTCGGGTCGGACTTGTTGTCCTCGATCAGCAGCTCGACCTTGCGGCCCAGCACCCCGCCCTTGGCGTTGATCCAGTCCCGTCCGATCTCCGCGCCCATCCGGACGTAGTTGCCGGAGGCGGCGACCGAGCCCGACAGCGGCTGGATGACGCCGACCTTCACGGCCTCCTGGGCGGCCGCCGGCGCGGCGAGCGCCGCGACGGCCGTCAGCGTGACGAACAGGGTTCTGATTGCCTGCTTCATGACCGACCTCCTCTGACCCTTACCTGGTTAGGGTTCGTCCGCCACGCTGCGGTGTTTTGGGGAATCGCGTACTTATCCTACGTTTCATGCCACATGTCAAACGAAGACCTGATTGACATTGGCGCGAGCCGCCCCAAGAATACGGCACCATGCCACCCGCGAGATCCTCCGCGCCCCGCGCCCCGATCGCGCCCCTGCTGCACGAGAGCCTCGGCGAGCGGGTCTACCGCACCGTTCGCGACCTGATCCTGAGCCAGGTCTTCCCGCCCGGCTCCAAGCTCAACGTCGAGCAGATCTGCCGCGATCTCGGCGTGAGCCGCACCCCGGTCTGGGACACGATGCGGCGGCTGGAGAGCGAGGGCCTGGTCAACACGGTGCCCCGCCACGGGGTCTTCGTGCTCAACTACGGCGCCGACCAGATCCGCGACCTCTTCGCGGTGCGCGGCGCGCTCGAGGCCCTCGCGGTCCGCCAGGCCGCCGAGCACCTCGCCGACGACACGCGGGCCGGGCTCGAGGCGACCATGAAGGACATGGAGCGCGCGGCGGACGCCGGCCTGATGGAGCAGTACTCGCGGGCGGCCATCGACTTCCACGACCAGGTCCTGGTCGCGGCGCGGAACCCGACGCTGCGCCGGCTCCTCGAGAACGTCTACGCCCAGATCCTGGTCCTGCGCCTGCGATCTCTCTACCTGCCCGAGCGGGTCGAGTCGAGCGTGGCCGAGCACCGCGAGATCTTCGACGCGGTCCTGGCCGGCGACGCCGAGCGCGGCGAGCGCCTGGCCCGCGCGCACGCCGAGCACGTGCTGCAGGACGCGCTCGAGTTCACGCGC